>CAYQRA010000101.1:0-12566 GCA_964419315.1 uncultured Saprospiraceae bacterium
TGCAGGCTGTTAGAATTGCTATTGTCTTGGATGCCGTATTGGGCGGCGCTTTCGCTAAAGGTGTTGTTTTTGTTGTTGATATAAAGTAGGTTGTCTTTTTTGCCATTATCATCTTTACTGGTTCGACAAACATAGATATCGAGGTATCCATCATTATTGATATCCACCATAGTGACCCCCGTTTTAAATCCATCAGCTGCTGCCACGCCTGCGGCATCGGTGATGTCTTCAAATTGCATATTGCCTTTGTTGAGGTATAATTTATTGGGGACTAAAGTTCCGGTAAAATAGAGGTCAGGCAAACCATCATTATTGATATCTCCAATGGCGGCACCTCCTCCATTATAGAGGTACTCAAAATTGAGAATATTATAAGCATAGGTTTCTGTGATGAGGTTAGAGAATTGTACGCCGGAGCTGGCAGGATCGACCAAAGCAAATCGTTCCGGTCCGTCATAAGTTGGACTTGTAGTCGCAGTTGATGGGGGCGAATTCTGATTTTTTGGATCCTTTTGGCAAGAGAAGACCAATAATGCTAAGACCAATAAAATTAGTGTATTAAGATACTTTGGACAATTGTTCATGATGGTGTGTTTAGAAAACCCGATAATTGGACAGGCAAAATTAAACATTAGACTTCATTCTAAAACAGTTTTAGGAGCTAAAAATGAAGAAATCGATGCAGGAGGTTCCCGCTTGTAATTTTATGTCCAATCCAGAAAGGCCAAGAGACTAATAGCTTAGCGATTAGGGCGAGCCTGTCCGGCTGCCAGACGGGGACCTGACGCAGAGTGGTATAAAAAGATTATGGTTCTCTCACAAATCCCGTATGTGAGTCAACCAAAAAGAAGAAAAAACGCTTCTTTCAGTCACTTTTTTATTCTTCTTTTTGGTTGACCACGGAATTTGTCTAAGAACGAAGATTATTTTTTTAGCGATGCTAAAGTATTTAGAACGAAGTCCATTAACAAGAAAAGGGCGAATACCCTTTATCTTATCGACTTCTTCGGGGATATGTTCCATTTTAGTGGTTTTTATATCTGTTGAGTAGCCATGAAATTTCATAAAAAATGCTTGCATTTTAGAGTGAAAGGCAAACCTTTTCTATACTTTGGTAGTTTAGATAAGGTATTTAGGACAAAAAATAGTCCATTCTAAACAAGACTCCATTAAATACTTCTCTCTAGGCGCTTTTAAGTCAAGCATAGAGGGATCAATAAGGAAATCTATATCTTCAAATTTCAAAAAAATCGTTCTTTCTAAGACCTCCCTTTAGGCCCAATAGGCTTTGCTGGAGGACGGTCAAAGAACCAAAAAAACAATCAAATAATGTCGCAAAACAATCCTTCTGTTCACCAATTTACCGTCAAAGATGTTCATGGTAAAGAAATTTCCCTTTCGGAATATGCTGGTAAGGTGCTATTGGTCGTCAATACCGCTTCTAAATGTGGCTTTACGCCTCAACTGGAAGATATGACCAAGCTTTATGATGAATTCAAAGAAGAGGGTTTCGAAATATTGGCTTTTCCTTCCAATGATTTTGCCGGACAAGAACCCCTAGAAGGAAAAGATCTAGAGCAATTTTGTGTGCTCAACTATGATGCTGCTTATCCGATTTTTGAAAAGACTCATGTCAAAGGATCTAAAGCGAGCGATCTATTTCAATTCCTTTCTTCCAAAAAAGAAAATGGCCGGGTGTCTTCGACTCCCAAGTGGAATTTTCATAAATACCTAATCGACAAAGAAGGACAAGTTGTAGATTATTATTACAGCATTACAAGTCCTACTTCTGGAAAAGTTAAGCGAGCGATTAAGAAGTTGCTCTAAGAAAATACCTCTCGTTTTGGATGATCTGTACCAAAATGTAAGAAAGGTCGTATCTTTAAAGTACGACCTTTTTTTTCTGATAATCCGATAATTTAGACAAAGATGAAATTAGACATTTTGGCCATTGGGGTGCATCCCGACGATATTGAATTGAGCTGTAGTGGAACGCTTTTGCATCATATTTCGCTGGGACATAAAGTGGGCTTGTTGGATCTGACTCGTGGAGAATTGGGGAGTAGAGGAACGGCGGAAACGCGCGATGAAGAAGCGGCAGATTCTGCACGGATCATGGGAGCGCTCGTACGAGAAAACCTCCGAATGGCGGATGGCTTTTTTACCCATAATGAAGAAAACATGCGGAGTATCGCTCGGATTATCCGCAAATACCAACCAGAAATCGTTTTAGCCAATGCCCTAAGCGATCGCCATCCCGATCATGGCCGCGCTGCCAAATTGGTCAATGATGCTTGTTTTATCTCTGGTCTTTTGAAAGTAGAAACGATGGGGGAGGACGGAAAGCCTCAACAACATTGGCGTCCCAAAGCACTTTATCATTATATCCAAGATCACAATTTGGAACCTGACTTTGTTGTCGATATCAGCCCTTATATCGACAAGAAGGAAGAACTTATACTAGCTTTTAAAACGCAATTTTACACACCGGGACAAAAAGGCCCTAAAACACCAATTTCTGGAAAAGACTTCTTTGATTTCTTGCGGGCAAAAGCTAGGACTTACGGTCGCCACGCTGGATACGATTATGGAGAAGGTTTTAATGTCAGTCGAGTTCCGGGGCTTAGGGATTTGTTTGACTTGAATTAGGACGTTTGAAGAAGCTTTCGAATAAAATCTAATGGTATTCGTCAAATAATTATTTGGTTTTAAGCCCTGATCGGTATTACTTATCAAAAAGGAATGAGATCATTGGACAAATAATTGATTCGTGGATTGAGGTAGAAGATGCCTTTGAGTTGGAGAATATCTAAAAAAACATAAATAGATTTCTCTTCAATTCTTTTTAATTTGACTTTGCTTTTGAGGATGCTTTCTTTGAGTTGGAGAAGTAAAAGAGGGGAGAGGTCTCCTACTTGGCGATACTGCTCATACATTTTTTCCAATTGATTTTCTGCATTGAGCTTTTCTAAGTTTTGATATTCTGCTAGCAAATTTTTAAACTTGATATAAGCCAATTCAATGCGCTTTTCTAAGTCTTCTTCGATCAACTGTTTTTCATATTGCTTCTCAAAAATTTCTAGTTGAATTTCATTGCGTTTTACAAGCGTATTTGATTGGGTTGGAATATTGAAGGCCAGACCGAGGGAAAGTTCTTCTGCTTCCTGCTGATTTTCTCGACCTGCATATTTTAACTGAATAAACTCAAAAAACTTTTTGCCTTCGGCTCGCTCCAATTCGTATTCCAATTGGGCATACTGAATTTCTTCTTCTTGGCGTTGGAATGCTAAGTTTTGCAAAGGAACATCAAGGATGTTCTGTAAGACTTCTTGCATCTTTGTTTTAGAAATCCAAGCACTATCTTTTAACTGATAATCTTCTGTCGATTGAGGAAGCAATTGCTGGATCAAATAAGTTTTTCTTTGTTGCAGTTGCCATTTTTCTTGGGCTAACTCTTGTAGGTCTTCTTCGGTTTTGAAAAGATTATTGAAATCAAATTCTAAAGAATTGCTCAACATCCTTTGATAAATTATTTTTTTATCTTCCAGTAGATCTCCCTTAGCTGCGAGGTCTTCTAATTCCAATTCGATAAAGCGCCACTCCACGATTTGTTCATAACGCTCCATCAAAATCAGTTCTTCCAATTGTGCTCCTTTCAATTCCAAATCATAGATTTCATTTTTGATCAGGTCGCGGTGTGCCATACGGCTCGCTCGGTTATTGAAACGCATTCTAAAAAGATATTCCTGTCGATTAGGATCCCATTCGTCGGTTTCAGTTCGGAATTGCATGCGGTCAATACGCGGCATCTCTTGCTTGCTGTTTTGTAGCCAAGACAAACTTTTATCTAGGGTTTGCTGTGCTTCAGAATTTACTTCTTCGGTGAGCAACCTAGCGGTGCTGATCTCATTTTGACTCCATACTTGGAGGTGGATTCCGAGTAAGATAAAAAGGACAGATAAAGCTTTAAAAGGGGGGAGTAATTTGCTTTTCCGAAGGCGAATAGGAATTAGTGGAAAATTTTGCATTAGCGGACAGAACTTAGTTTATTACTCTTAGTATTATTTTTTTGCTGCTTAGAATTGAAGAAAGAAAACACGAAGGAGTTGGAAGCTTCATGGTCTAAAGAATTAAGCATCACTTTTTCTTTTTGCAATAATGAATTTTTAGCTGGAATGCTGATCAAAACTTCTCGACCATACGTTTTGAAATCCGGAATTTTACGAAGCCGTTCTGGAATCTCAACGATTCGAGATCCTAAGCCAATGACCTTCCCTTGAATGTGATGCTCTGGATGTAAGCTGGAAGAAACCAACAAGCTATCACCTGCTTGAACTTTCAAGATTAGACTTTCATGTACAAAACCTTTAACCAAAGTAGGATTGCGTTCGTAAAAATTAATAAGCGTGGAAAAGGCAGAAATATTTTCTCCTTCTTTGCAAAGGATATTACCGATGATGCCTTCTGAAGGAGCAAGGATGCTTAGTTTTTCTTGTTCTTGCTCGAGAAATTCTCGTTCGCCTTTGAGTTTTTGTTTTTGTACTTGAGAAGGCGTTTTGATCATCGTCAAAGCGGTTTCCAATTGTGCAATTTCTACATCAATGGGTTCGGTCACCAAAGCCAAACTTTCTTTGAGGGCTTTTAGTCTAATGGTAGAAGGCGTCTCTTTGGTCTCCTCTGTTTGCGGAGCAATGGTTTTTAAATCTTTATAAAGGTCTTTATTGAATTGAATGGAGGATTCGAGATTTCTTATTTCAACTTCTATTTCGGCTACCCGACTTTTTCTTTTGGTTTGTAGCTGTTGAATTCGATCGCGCAGGTTTTGCTTTTGTTGTTGGGCCAATAAAGTCAATCGTTCCAAATCGTGATTGACATTATCGAGTTTGAAATCCATCGTCGACTGTCTGACTTCCATCAGTAATTGGCCTTTGCTCACCTCTTGTCCTGGCGTCACCAATATTTGATGAATCAAGACACTTTTATCATGGCTCAACTCTGTTTCTTTATTTTCTGCAAAGCCATAGAAAAAAGCAGAACTCTGGCTCAATTGCAGGTTCATATAATATAAAAAAAATGCTAGGGGAATGCTAGCTATATAAAGCAGGTTTATTTTTTTCATGTATCAATTTATCAAATAACACGTCTCGTAAAATATAAAAACTTCAATACCGTATGATCTCTATATACCGTCTTCCATACTGTTTTGAAAAACCAAACTCAATACTCTGAGCTCTTCAAAAGTTTTTAATTCATCAACAAAATCAGCACCCTGTAAGGAATCCCTCAAATTGAGGCGATATTCGTACAATAGCAAATGTGATTTCTTAGGCCCGGTAAACACCTTATAATTGTCCAAAACATAATCGTTACAAAAACGTTTCATCAATTTCTCAACCTTAGGGTAGGATTCATAAGACCTTGGAACTTCAAATCTTAAGGTTCCAATTAGTTTCTTTTTGGGGCTAAAGGAGGAAAACCGTAGGAGGAAAGCAGTCAAGCAAAAGCCCACCGTCCCCACAATAGCAATCGTAAATCCCAAGACTCCACAAGCAATTCCTGCAGCAATAGCGCCAAAGATGAAAACGATGTTTCGTGGATTGCGAACCGTTGTCCGAAAACGGATAATCGACAAGGCACCAATCATTCCCAAACCTCTCGCCACACTATCTCCGATCGCCTGAATAATCATAGCTGCTACAACAGTCACCAAAACCATCGCTTGCAAAAAATGATCTGGTCGATCAACGGTTCTTGTGGTTTTGTCGTAGGTAAAAGCCAGCAATACACCCAGAATCAAAGAACATAATACCGTAAAAACGATCGCCATAAAGGCAGGGGCATCTGAGTTGTACTGTATAGAAGAAATATCGAACATTCGCGTATTTATTGATGATGTTTTGACTTTTTCCGTTTGCGTCCTCCCAAAGGAGAAACGGTCGAAGCAGGATTTAGTACCACTATGGAAAACCTTTTGATGCTGTTTTCGCTCATTTTATGCGAGGAATACCAAATTAAGGAAGCAAATCTATGATTTTAGGTCCTCCTTCTATTGAATCACGGAATTCATCAATGTCAGTTTATTAATTTATGATAAAATTAATGTTAATCCATTATTAAGGCGAAAAAAATAGCATTTCCCCCTATTAGAAAGGAAAAAAAACAAGAGAAAAGGCAAATTCACTTGAGATTTGTCGTTTACTTAGCAGGAAGGTGCGAAATTTTGTTGGAAATTATTAAACAGGGGAACAGCTGATGAAAAGAGTTTTCGAAGATGGTTTTCGTTGTATCTAGAAATTTAAGTATTGATTTTCTCCAAAAAGAAAAAACAAACTCCTAAACCCATTCTCCACCGTTTCCAAAGGAGGAAGTCATCTAGGACCGTATTCCAATTGCTCGGTATAGTGTACCTCTCCGAGCCTAAATTTCATAGGCAATTTGAATTTCTTTTCTAGCTGAACTTCGAGTTTACAAAATACCCCTAAATGATCATAGCTATAAGAAGAAGGAATACTTTGTTGAATCATAGATAGTGGAGGATTGGGCAGAGGAGCTGGTGTTGGGGTTTTAGCTAAGGCTAAAACGGGGGCTTTGGTGGTCGATACGATTTGATCTAAAGCCATTTGAATAGATAAGCCAATTTGAGCCTGCATCGGAAATGCGCCCAAAAGAAGAAGATTTAAAAATAGTAGCTTAAAAAATGCTTTCATATTGACTGATCTTTACCCAATTAGGGTTTCCGTGGTTTCTTCGTAATTCTCTTTTTAGCCCCACTATCAGAACGCTTTGAAAAAGATTTTCGTTCTGGTCGCTCCGCTCGCTCTGATCTCGAACGGCTATCTGACCTGGAGTCTTTTTCGAACCTTGGCTTTCGTTTCTGAAAATCCCTAGAAGAAGTCCGTTTGTTTATTTCATTTTTTGGACCTTCCGTTTCTTTGGTCTCCGGTGACTTGTCTTCTACATTTTCCTTTTTCTCTTCTGGGGCCATTCCCTTTCTACTGCCTTCATACATCTCATATTTTACCAAACGACATTCCAAGGCGCCATTGTACATGGGAATCCTAGCGGAAGTCCGCAAGCCTACACTTTTTAGGGCAGAATAATTGGAAGTGATTAGCCAAGCGTCAAAATCTTTAAACTCTTTCTTCAATTGATCGCCAAACATTTGGTAAAGGCCTTCGATATCCTCCTCTTCGAGTCGTTCGCCATAAGGCGGATTGGTCACCAAAATACCACCTCCCGGTGGTGGCACCAAGCGTTGGAAAGGACGTCGCTTCGCCGTTACAATATTTTCCAAACCAGAAGCTTCCATATTCCTTTCGGTAACATTGATGGCCTGAAAGTTTTTATCAAAACCTAAAATAGGATGGCTCGCTTCTCTTCTCTTGGCCATCGCCTCATCGAGTATTTTTTGCCAAACCTCCGGGCGATAATTTTTCCATCGTTGAAAACCAAATTCCTTGCGGTACATCTGAGCAGGTGAGTTGGTCGCAATCAAAGCGGCTTCTGTCAGAATGGTGCCAGAACCACACATGGGATCAATAAAAGTTCGATCTCCTTTATAACCACTCATCAAAATCATACCTGCCGCCAATACCTCACTGATCGGAGCTTCCAAGGTCTCTCGGCGATAACCTCGCTTATGCAAAGAATCGCCAGAACTATCCAAAGAAACAGTCACTTCTATACCGTAGATATGGATATTGATTCTCAAATCTGGAGAGACTGTATTGACATTAGGCCGTTTGCCTGTTTTTTCTCGAAACTGATCAACAATGGCATCTTTACTTTTGAGGGCGATGTATTTGGAATGGGTGAAGACATCAGAATTGGTGACCCCATCAATAGCCAAAGTTTCTTCTTCGGTCATATAGCGACTCCAGTCAATGCGTTTTACTTTGCGATAAAGATCTTCTTCATCCCTAGCATTAAAAGAGGAGATGGGCATCAAAACCCGCATGGCTACCCGCGATTCTAGATTGACCCGATAGAGCGTTTCCATATTCCCTCTAAATCGAATCGCTCTGGTAAAAGTTTCGATATGGGAAGCACCCAATGCAATCAATTCTTTTTCGAGAATGGGTTCTAATCCTTGGAGCGTTTTGGCTAATAATTTCATGATCTATTTTTTCGGCAAAGCCAGATTTTACGTACAGTTTTCGCAGAGGGCAAAAGTAACTAAAGTCTTTGTAACTCAGGGCTATAAAAAGTAAACTTTGGATAAGACCGTTTGGGTTTATAGAAAAAGGCTTCCAAAATTTCCAACAGACTCATAATTGCATAAAATTGGGAAGCGATTCTAATTTTAAAGAATTGAGTTTGGTTTTAGTAGGGCAGAGGGATATTCTATAAGGGATACTCAATACTCGACTCAATATTCAATACCCAATAAGGAATACTCAATACGCATTGAGAGCCTGTTTTCTAAAGAAAATGATGTATCGTAGACCTTATACCTGCGATAACTATCGCCCCATTCAGAATTGTCTATTGAGTATTCCTTAATGAATATTAGCTATTTCATCCTTCTTTTAAAACAGTTTTCCCGTTTCAGAAGGCGGTACTACCCCCAAATGTTGATAAGCTTTGGCAGTGACCTCGCGGCCGCGAGGGGTCCGTTGGATATAACCTTTCATGATGTTTTCTAAAGAAAAGGATGTATCGTAGACCTTATACCTGCGATAACTATCGCCCCATTCAGAATTGGCTATTGAGTATTCCTTAATGAATATTGGCTATTTCATCCTTCTTTTAAAACAGTTTTCCCGTTTCAGAAGGCGGTACAACACCAAGATGTTGATAAGCCTTGGCAGTGACCTCGCGACCACGAGGGGTCCGTTGGATATAACCTTCCATGATGTTTTCTAAAGAAAATGATGTATCGTAGACCTTATACCTGCGATAACTATCGCCCCATTCAGAATTGTCTATTGAGTATTCCTTAATGAATATTAGCTATTTCATCCTTCTTTTAAAACAGTTTTCCCGTTTCAGAAGGCGGTACTACCCCCAAATGTTGATAAGCTTTGGCAGTGACTTCGCGACCGCGAGGGGTCCGTTGGATATAACCTTCCATGATCAAAAAGGGTTCGTGTACTTCTTCGATCGTTCCTGCTTCTTCTCCGACGGCCGTTGCAATGGTACTGATGCCAACGGGGCCACCTTTGAATTTATTGATAATGGTATCCAAAATTTTATTGTCCATTTCATCGAGTCCACTTTCATCGACATTGAGGGCCTCTAGTCCGTACTTGGCGATTTTAAGATCGATTGTTCCGTTACCTTTGATCTGGGCAAAATCGCGAATTCTGCGGAGCAGGGAATTGGCAATTCTTGGTGTGCCGCGCGAGCGGCGAGCGATCTCAGCAGCACCATCGTCATGGATGGGGACTTTTAAAATATCTGCGGATCGTTTGACGATTTTTATCAAAGTGGGAACGTCGTAATAATCGAGGTGGCAATTGATGCCAAAGCGGGCGCGCATCGGTGCGGTGAGCAGCCCCATCCGAGTAGTGGCACCGACGAGGGTAAAAGGATTGAGCGTTAGTTGGATACTACGTGCATTGGGACCGCTATCGATCATGATGTCAATGCGGTAGTCTTCCATGGCGGAATAAAGATATTCTTCCACGACATTATTGAGTCGATGGATTTCATCAATAAACAGCACATCTCCTTCTTCAAGATTGGTGAGCAAGCCGGCCAAGTCTCCAGGTTTTTCTAGTACAGGACCAGAAGTCATTTTTAAATTAGCTTCCAATTCATTGGAGATGATATGGGAAAGCGTCGTTTTTCCCAAACCCGGAGGGCCATGTAATAAAACATGATCCAAGGCTTCCTCCCGCAATTTTGCAGCAGCAATAAAAACCCTTAGGTTTTCGACTATTTTAGGTTGACCACTAAAATCATCCAATCCAGTAGGCCGTAAAGCCTTTTCGATTTGTTGTTCTTGTGAACTTTGATTTTCCGCGCTTGGATCAAGGTTTGGATTCATTCTTTTCTTTATTGTCTTATTCGATGGAAACGGAAGTTCGTTTTACATTAGACTTAATTCTAAAATGGTTTTATGAGTTAAAAATTAGAGATTATATTTCCAGTCGATGAACACGCGGAACCTCGTAGCCGTAGCTACGAAGGAGAGCATGTAAAGAAGAGTGGGAAGATAAGATGAATTTTTAGCCATACTAAATTATTTAGAATAAAGTCTATTTGTTTCGTGCAATTTAGAAATAACGAATATTCAATATATTCATTATTCTTCAGAGTCTATTCATCAGGACCTTCTACATAGATTTGAATAGGATCGGTTAGGGAAGACAAATATGGAGTCAGACAAGCTCGGGGATCTCCACTGGCGTCGGGACATAATTTTTTGCCTTTACAATCATATAAGGAGCGACTGCTTGTGGTGATGACCATATAAGCCCAACCATCTAAGTAAGTATATTTTGTAATTCGGCTTGGATTTTCTGCGCGAATAACCTGAGCCATCCATTTGACCGTCATGGGATTACTAGCGTCCACACAGTTTCTATCGTTATCGGGTTTGGTGACTTTCTCGGTCACTTCCCGGATACAGGTGATCTCAATCACTTTAGATTCTGCCATACAAACGCTGATTGCATCCACGACTTCTTTATAACCAAAAATAATATTCTGGCCATTGGCCAATTCGAAAGAAGCGTCATTGATTTTATTGGGCAACCATTTTTCTCCATTCGCCATTTCAATGAGGAACTTACAGCCATCAGTTCCCGTATAGTCTTTAACGACTCCAGGGATTTTACATTTAGTGGTTTGACTAATGGGCGTTTGGTCGCCTTGTAAAGAACCTGAATTGCTTGTTTTTTTAGTAGAATCACAAGCAGTCAGTAGCAGTAAGCAGCAAAAAAATAATGATTTTTGAATCATGAGATGAATTGTTTTTCAATTTAGTTAAGAAGATGTCGGATCAAATCGCAACACTTTTGGCAAGTTAGTCAGAATTTCTTTTGAAATTCTTACATTTGTGCTGCTTTTCAAAAAGCAATTTCTAATAAAATTTAATAATATAAAAATGAGTGGAACAAAAATAACGATTGAAAACCAGTCTGGCGCCAAAGGCGAGACTAAATTAGTCGTTCCCAACAACCCTATTATCCCTTTCATTGAAGGAGACGGCATCGGGCCAGATATTTGGGCAGCTGCGGTTCGCGTTTTTGACGCTGCTGTAGAAAAAGCCTACAAAGGAGAGCGTAAAATTGTTTGGCAAGAAGTATTGGCTGGACAAAAAGCTTTCGATAAAACGGGTAAATGGTTGCCAGCAGCAACCCTAAGAGAAATTAAAAAACATTTGGTGGCGATCAAAGGACCTTTGACTACTCCAGTCGGTGGTGGTATTCGTTCTTTGAATGTGGCACTCCGTCAGAAATTGGATTTGTATGCTTGTGTACGTCCAGTAAAATATTTCAAAGGCGTTCCTTCTCCTGTAAAAGCTCCTCAAAATGTAGATATGGTCATCTACCGAGAAAATACAGAAGATATTTATGCCGGTATCGAATACTTGGCAGGTACGGCTAAGTTGAAAAAATTAAAGAAATTTTTGATCGAAGAACTCAAAGTAAAGTCTATCCGTTTCCCGGATACGGTTTCTTTGGGAATCAAACCTGTATCTATTGAAGGTACAGAGCGTTTGGTACGTGCAGCGATCAAACATGCGATTGACAATGACCTTCCTTCGGTTACTTTGGTCCACAAAGGAAACATCATGAAATTTACCGAAGGTAAATTCAAAGAATGGGGCTATGAATTGGCAGAGCGTGAATTTGGTAAAAAAGTATGGACTTGGGCACAGTATGACCGTATTGCTGCGAAGCGCGGTAAAGCGGCGGCGAATAAAGCACAAGACAAAGCTTTGGCAAAAGGTGCGATCTTGGTCAAAGATGTTATCGCAGATGCTTTCCTTCAGCAGATCCTTACTCGTCCAGCTGATTACTCCGTAATCGCTACGCTAAACCTCAATGGAGATTATGTTTCGGATGCCTTGGCGGCAGAAGTTGGTGGAATCGGAATCGCTCCTGGTGCCAATATCAACTACGATACGGGTATCGCTATCTTCGAAGCGACGCACGGTACGGCTCCAAAATATGCTGGTTTGGATAAAGTAAATCCAAGTTCGGTGATTCTTTCTGGAGAAATGATGTTCCGTTATATGGGTTGGAATGAAGCAGCAGATTTGATTACCAAAGGGGTGGGCAAAGCAATCCGCAAGAAAAAAGTGACTTATGATTTTGAACGTTTGATGAAGAAAGCTACCTTATTGAAATGTTCTGAATTTGGTGATGAAATCATCAAGAACATGTAAGCACCGCATTTAGGGATTTAAAAAAGGCTTTCTGGATTTTCCAGAAAGCCTTTTTGTTGTTGGAGTAGGATAGGATGTTTTTAAAAAACAATCAACTTTTTCACCTCTATTCTTCTTTTTTGCTGGTCGGTAATTTGATAAAAATAACAGCCTGGCGCTAAATGTTCTCCATCAATCTCAACTTTCCCCGTTGTCGTCAGTGGGAAATCCCCCCATACTTTTCCAG
>CAYQRA010000102.1:0-12522 GCA_964419315.1 uncultured Saprospiraceae bacterium
GGCCTGTCCCGTACTTGCTACGGGGTTCATAAAGTATTGGTTTTCAGGCGATAGAAATTTAAACATGCTCTAAATACGGAATCATAAAAAAAGGTAAGTTTCATTCGAAACTTACCTTTTAAGATTTTATTTGTTTAGCCGTTTTCTAGGGTCAAGTAAATTAGTTTTTTGCACTAACTCTTGCAATGTATTTATCAATATCTCTACCATCTGGAGAGAATGGATATTTATCTTTAATCTTTTGGAAGTTTTTTGCTGAACTGGCAAAGTCACCTTGCTTCTCGTAGAGCAATCCTTGTTTTTTGAGATAATAGGCAGTCAAAAATTCATTTTCACCTGCACTGATGGCTTTAGAATAATAGCTAATTGCTTTATCAAAGTCTCCTTTTTCGCCATAGGCATCGCCTAATGCACCATTCTTAGAGATCGGCAATATTTCTCCAACTCCAGAAAAGTCTTCTAAATGGGAGATCGCTAAGTCATTTTGTCCCAAATTGAGGTAAGCTACCCCGGCATAAAAATGGGCCAAGTTACCAGCTTTGGTACTTCCATAACTTTCGATGATGTCTAAAAAGCCCATATCTCCATTAGCATTTTGTAATGCTAAGGCGAAAGAATCGCGTTCAAACTGAACTTGCGCCTGTCGCATTGCTTCAGCCGCTTCGATTTCTTGAGGCGCTTTGTACATGTATTTATAAGCCATAAAGCCTCCAATCAAGAGGATTGCGCCCAATAAACCCATTAAAATTTTATTTTGATTCGCCTCCAGGAAATCCTGTGCGCTATCTCTGGCTTCAACAATATCAACCAGGGTTTCATCTTTTTTCTTCGAATTTCTTCTTCTTGCCATTACTTAGGTTTTGATTTCGGTTTTCAATTTTCTCCAAAAAATCGCTGCAAAAATAGATAAATTATCTGTTTAATGCTGGTTTTTTCCAAAAAAATAGGAGCAGCCATTCCGGGTGCTCCTATTTTCATAGGTTCTAGGAGGAAAAGTATTACTTTACTTCCAATTGATTATTACTCCAGGAAGGGATAATCTTCTTGTACGTAATTATCTTCAAAAAGATCTGCTGGATCTGGATAAGGTGATTCTTCCGCGAATTTGATCGCTGCATCAATCTCTGCTTTGATTTTTTTCTTGATGGCCGCAACTTCCTCTTCCGTAGCGATTTTATTGAGAATAATCTTTTTCTCTGTCGTTTTTATTGGATCCATTCCTTTGTATTCCGCCAATTCATCTTTTGTACGGTACTTGGCCGGATCAGACACCGAGTGTCCTTTGTATCGATAAGTTTTGATTTCGAGGAAATAAGGTCCTTTTCCTGCTCGGATGTGATCCGCAGCGCGCGTCAATGCTTCGTGTACCGATTCTGGATTCATTCCATCTACTGCTTCATTGGGCATATCAAAAGCCAAACCTACCTTATGAATATCGGTGACATTACTGGTTCTTCCAACAGAAGTTCCCATAGCATAACCATTATTTTCACAGATAAATAAAGCTGGCAATTTCCAGCTCATAGCCATATTAAAAGCTTCGTATAGCGCACCTTGGCGAGCGGCACCATCACCAAACATGGTGACACAAAGATTATCTGTTCCTTTATATTTCTCTGCAAAAGCGATTCCTGCTCCAATAGGTATTTGAGCTCCTACGATTCCATTTCCTCCAAAAAACCGTTTTTCTTTAGAGAAAAAGTGCATAGACCCTCCTTTTCCTTTTACACAACCAGTCACTTTTCCAAATAATTCTGCCATGGCTTCATTGGGAGTAATGCCTCTAGATAAGGCAATTCCATGCTGACGATAAGCGGTAACTACTGCATCTTCTGGGCGAATAGCAGAGACCATTCCGGCAGCTATGGCTTCTTGACCAATATAAACGTGGCAAAAGCCTCTGATCTTTTGCTGTCCATACATCATCAAAGTTCGCTCTTCAAAGCGTCGAATGCGAAGCATCGTTTCGTACCAAGTAAGGTAGGTTTCTTTGCTATAAGTTCCTTTTTTACCTTTTTTACCTTTTGTTTTCTGTACCACGTTAAATCGAATTTAGATTGTTTGAATTCTATAAGTAGCTAATTTATTAAAGTAGGGACAAGATACCGTAAATTTCCCTTTATACAAAGGAGAAACACTAGCAAATTAGTCAGGAATCCTCTGAATATTGGGCCCCTAGTTAAGTAAAAATAGATCCCTGTCTTCAAATAGCAATTTTGTTTCTTGATTTTTAGAATAAAAGAGGGTTTTTAGGTCGCTCTAATTATTTAGGTTAAAGTCTTTTCTATATTTGTAAAAAAAACGTTTGTTCCTCCAATCCTTAAAATTGACCCAGTTTAAAAATTACGAAAGCCAGCAACTGGATTTTTCGCCACAATTGAATTGCTTTGTAGGGAAAAACGGGATGGGGAAGACCAATCTGCTCGATGCGATTTATTATTTGTGTATGTGTAAAAGCGCATTGGCAATGCCTGATCGGAACTTGGTTTTACATGGCAAAGATTTTTTTCGCTTAGAAGGCTTGTTTTTTAAAGCAGATAAAAAATATAAAATTGTAGGAAAGGTAGTGCCGAGGAAGAAAAAAGAGATAGAATGCAATGCCGTTCCCTACAAACGATTATTAGAGCATATTGGTTTTTTACCCGTTGTGATGATCGTACCCGATGATACTCGCTTGGCTACCGAAGGAAGTGAAGATCGGCGGCGACTTTTAGACAATACACTTTCTCAGATAGATTCCGCGTACCTAAGGGCTCTGGTGCAATACAATCGCTTACTAAAGCAACGCAATGCTGCTTTAAAGCAAATGGCTGCTCAACGGACTTATGATCCTGCTTTGCTCCGAACCTATGATCAACAAATGGAAGCACCTGCTGGATTGATCTACGAAAAGAGAAAAGGTTTTCAATTTCAGTTATTGCCACTTTTACAGGAATATTATGCTGTTATTTCTAATGCCCAAGAAAGTGTAGCTTGTTCGTACAAATCGCAATTGCATGAATCTTCTTTTGCGGATCTACTTCAGTCGATGGCGGAGAAGGATCGAATTTTACAAAGAACCACTGCTGGTGTTCACAAAGATGATTTGTTATTTACGATTGGAGATTATCCTTTGAAGAAATACGCCTCACAAGGACAGTTAAAATCTTTTGTTTTGGCTTTGAAACTAGCGCAGTATGAGTTTTTGAGAAAAGAAAAAAAGGAACAACCCATTTTGCTTTTAGACGATATCTTTGATAAATTGGATCGAGGTAGAGTGAAGCAATTATTAGCTCTACTCTTGGAACGAAATTTTGGGCAAGTATTCATTACCGATACTCACGAAGACAGATTGGGAACCATCTTGTCAGAATTTCCATTAGATTATTGTAGGTTTGTAGTAAAGGAGGGGAGTGCAGAAAATAAAACGATAAAAAGGAAGAATAATGAAAAAGCATAATGATCAAAAAATAAAAGCTGTTTTGCAAGAGCTAGCTGGCCAACGCCAGTTTCGCGGTAAACTGAAATTGACTAAAATTCAATCTTCCTGGGAAAAATTGATGGGTCCAAAAATTAGCTCCTATACCAGTAAAATTAGTTTGCGTAAACGCACCGTTTATATTGATTTACTATCTGCTCCCTTAAAACAAGAGTTGAGTATGGCAAAGGCACAAATTGTAGAGCGCTTGAATGAAGAGTTAGGAGAAGAGTTTGTAAAGGAAGTCGTTATCAGATGAATTAAGAACACATGGTATAGATCTTTTCAAGATCAAAAAAGAGGCGGTCTCCAAAATAGGAACCGCCTCTTTTTTTTAAGTATTTTATCTAGCCAAATCTATGGCATAATTACTTTAGCCGCTTTCTTTTTCTTCTTCATCTTTCTTTTTCCTTTGGTTTGTTGTGCTTTTTTTACGGCGGTGTAAGCATTGAGTGTACCGCCAGTTTTGCAAAGCTCTGAGAAAGAAACCATTTCTCCATCTCCTGGGCGTTTGACCTTCTGAGTTACAGGGACGATTGTTTCTTCCATGATTTCTTTTACTTGAACCGCACTCAAACTAGGGAAGTAAGAACGCAATACTGCTGCAACTCCAGCTACCACAGGAGAAGCCATACTCGTGCCACTCGCGTTTCCATATTCACTACCCGGAGTGGTAGAATTGATTTGGTACCCAGGAGCAAAAAGGTCAATATTGTCTGCACCATAGTTAGAGAAACTAGCAGGCGCATCCGCTCCACCTTTATAAGTCAAAGCACCTACTTCGATCCAGTTTTTAGCAATTTTAGGTTGGAAAAGTCCTTTTTTTGCAAAATGAGAATTAGGAAAGTTATTTTCAAAGTCATTGGTGCTATGCCCATCATTTCCAGCTGCGTGAACCAAAAGTACATCATTTTTTAAGGCATACTTTACAGCATCATCTACGATTTTTTTGTTAAAGTCGTGGCTTTTTCCAAAACTCATGTTGATAATACTGGCTCCATTATCTACTGCATAGCGAATGCCATTGGCAATATCTTTATCTCGCTCATCTCCATTAGGCACCGCTCGAATAGACATGATGCGTACATTATCCGCTACTCCTTGGATGCCTAAGTCATTATCTCTTACCGCAGCAATTATTCCTGCTACATGTGTTCCGTGAAAAGCATCAGGTCCTTCTACATCATTATTTCCGTAATATTTTTCGGTTTGATCCTGATAATT
This sequence comes from uncultured Saprospiraceae bacterium, assembly GCA_964419315.1. Taxonomy (GTDB): domain Bacteria; phylum Bacteroidota; class Bacteroidia; order Chitinophagales; family Saprospiraceae; genus CALLVY01. Next base: position 4,682 of record CAYQRA010000102.1, read on the forward strand.
ATCCCCTACAAGTTTGAAACGAACATCATGGTCTACATTATAGTAGTATAAACTTTTGCTTTCAAAATATTCTAAGGTACCTTCTAGGTTTTCTTTTAAGCCTTCAAAGTCCATTCCTGATCGACCCATTTGATCTTTTGTTTGCGCTGCGATTTGTACGAGTGCTTCGTCATCTGCTTTGAAGTCATTGAGTTCTTCCAAGGTAGGAGCCTTTCCAAAATGTTTTTCCAAGTTTTCCAAATTGGTCATGATTTCTTTAAATCTAGTGGCGCGAGAAACGGACTCTGATTTCTCTTTTTCTACTTCTTCTTTCATGACGATATAAGCGTCATATTGTTTTTTTTCTTTTTTGGAAAGCGAAGAGACGTCTACGTCTTTATAAACTTTATTATACATCGCCACTAAGCGAGTAATTTCTAAAGTCTCATCATTTAGGTTGGATCCATTTTTTCCTCCGATGAAGTTCCAGCCGTGGACATCATCGATGTATCCATTGTTGTCATCATCAATACCATTGCCAGCGATTTCACCTGGATTAACCCACATGATTTCTTTTAGGTCTTCGTGATCCGCATCAATGCCCGAATCAATAACTGCTACTACGACGGTCTCAGAACTACGCCCTTTAAGTAATTCAGTATACATTTTTTCTGTGCTGACCCCGGGAGTATTATCAGCAGAAGCATCTAGGTTATACCAATTTTCTGGAACGGTGCCTTGGGCAAAAAGCATAGAACCGGCGCTGATAAAAATCAGAGAGAGAAGGAGTTTGAATTTCATACTTGAAAAAATTTTGAAAAAATTATTATTAATTAGGCTTCATTATAAATTTAGTTGGTGTACTAAATTATTCAAATTAGGTCTATCGATTTGCGAAATTAAAAAAATAGACCATTTTGCCCCTTAAAATTAGGATATTTATAACGATTTAAATACTGTCTATCTTATTTTCATAGTCTAAAATAGACCAAAACTTAGTTTGTGAAGATAAGGGGAGGTTTGAAAAGAGAATATATTGGATCATTGGAGAGCCGAAAGGCTTGAAAAGAAGCCTAATATTCTTATCCTTCCAATGTTTCAAGCTTAGCATTTAAAATAATTCCACTGTGACAGCCCTAAGAATTAGTAGATTTCCATGGAGAAGTGTCTAATATCCTTCTTAACGCTCTTTAATATTAGAGAAAGTTAAAATATTGGTAAATTTGCCATAATTATTGCTGTAAAATAACCGTTACTAGTTCTGTATGCGGTATCTAAAATCAGCTGTTTTAAACAGCTTTTAAAAATAGATGTTGTATATTTTTATTAAAGCTTAAAAAATTAGTCCAATTTATGAGAAAGTCACTTCTATTTATTTGCTTGGTTTTTTCTGTATTTTCCTTATCCGCTCAATGGGAATTGGGGGTACTAGGAGGCGTCTCCAATTACCAAGGAGATCTTTCTCCGGCCAAGACTCCTTATAGTATTGGCCCAAGTCATGCCGCTTTTGGCGTCTTCACTCGTTATAATCCGCATCGACTCATTTCAGGGAAATTTGGAATCAATTATAGCACCGTTTCGGCAGATGATATAAATTCTAAAGATGCGAGTCGCAAAAGGAGAAACCTTTCTTTTAAATCTTCTATTCTGGAGTTTTCTTTAGTTGGAGAATTTAATATTCTTGGATACCAAGCTTATAATCTAGCCGAGGTTTTTACCCCTTATTTATTTGGTGGAGTAGCTGGATTTATTTTTAATCCACAAGCACTTTATGAAGGAGAATATTATGACTTACAACCTTTTGGTACGGAAGGGCAAGGTTTGGCTGCTTATCCAGATCGTCAATTTTATAGATTGACTGAATTTGCAATTCCTGCTGGAATTGGATTCAAATATGCCATCAATGACAAATGGAATCTTGGAGTAGAAGTAGGCGGTCGTAAAACGTTTACGGATTATTTAGATGATGTCTCTCGAACCTATGTTAATGATTCTGATATTCTTGAAGAAAGAGGAGTCATAGGATTAGCTCTTGCTAATAAAACTGGTGCAACTAAAAACTTTGGCGATGTAAGAGGTGGTTCTACTGGGCAACAAGTTTATGATGATTGGTATTATACAACTGCGATTACCATTTCTTATAACTTTTCAGATAATGGTCTAGTAGGAAGTAGGGGGAGAAGTAAGAAAGGTAAGAAAGGCTGTCCGACCAATTTTTAAGGAGGTATCTTTCGATCCTACTACTTCAAAAAACCGATAAGCGATTTTGCTTATCGGTTTTTTTGTACTTCAATCCATCATTTTCCTTTGCCAGTAGCTGCCCAAAAGATGCCACCATAGAGGTGTTCTAAAAAAAGGGGATCAGAATATTTAGCGGGCATATGCCCCAGTGAGGTATAAAAAGATCGTCCACCATCGAATTTATGATACCAAGCAATGGGATGAAATTCCCCCATCCCTGTTCCTTTTATACGACCCCAATCAACATTGGGATCAAAGGTGTTTTCATCCACGGTAAGTAAATATTGCAGATCTCCTATCTTTTCTTCTCCAAGCTCATACCATTCATCCGTCCACCACAACCGCTTTGGTATTCTTTCCATTCCCGGAAAACTAGGATCAAGCACCGTTAATTGTCCCGTTTGAATCACTGGATGGATCACAAACATCCGACCTACTAGTTGAGTATACCATTCCCAATCATGTTCCGTATCCGAAGCACTGTGGATTCCTACAAAACCTTTCCCTGATTGGATAAATTTTTCCATCGCTTTTTGTTGCGTAGCATTTAAGATGTCTCCGGTAGTATTTAGAAAAATAATTACATCAAAGTTTTTTAAATTTTCTTCATTGATCCGGGTGGCATCTTCATGCCACTCTACGGAGAAAAAATGCCTATCTGCCAATTCTTCTATGGCAGTAACTCCAGCATTGATAGATTTATGGTGCCATCCGGCAGTTTTAGTAAATAGAAGGGCGCGGAATTGTTCGTCTTGAGAAAAAGCAGAAGTAGAAAATAGGGATCCCGAAAAAATCAGGAAAAATAGGAATCGAAAAAGAGTCGTTGAATATTGATGCATTTCGTTGGTGTATGAAGAGGTAAAGGGATCGTCCAAACTAGGAGATTATAATATAAGACTAATCTAACTAAAAGGATAAGCCTTTCTATCAAGACCTCCCATAAAAAGGCAGATTTTGCTTTTTACTAATTGTTTTAAATAATTTTTTAAAAGTTAAAAATCTTTAAAAAAGGGTTTTACAAAAAAAAACTGTGACATTTTTTCGGTCCTATCTCAAACTTGGTCTGTAATTTGAATAGTATCCTGTATCCCACCCAATATTTTACCCTCCCTTATTTTCTTAGAATTAACCATAGTACAAAAAAAACATAGCCTTTAACATGAAAAAGCTTCTTTTCTTTTCTCTATTCCTATCTTCTATCTTCTCTTTACAAGCTCAATACTTAGAAGTCGGTGGATTTGCTGGTATTTCCATGTATGCTGGAGATTTACAGTTTGATTTCGTTGAAGTCAAAGAGGGCAATCTTGCCTTTGGTGCTTTTGCTCGTTATAATTTTACGCATCGAATTTCTGCAAAAGCGCATTTTTATAGTGGTACTATTTCTGGAAAAGATCAAAATTCTGAAAAACGGATCAGCTCCCGAAATCTACATTTTCAATCAGATATTCAAGAAATTGGCTTGCAAGGAGAATTTAATCTACTACCAGAATCTTGGAATATATCCGAAAGAATGGCCATTTATGCCTTTACTGGAATCTCTGGGTTTAGACATAATCCACGTGCCGTTTATGATGAAAAATGGGTGGACCTGCAACCGCTAGGTACTGAAGGACAGGGAATGGAAGGAGAGCCAGAAAAATATAAATTACACCAGATCGCTATTCCTCTTGGTGTTGGAATAAAAGTTTTTACCAATGAATTTGCTAATGTCGGATTAGAATTGGGAATGCGTAAAACCTTTACCGATTATTTAGACGACGTAAGTACGGATTATCCTGATTTGATTGCTTTGGGAGAAAAAAATCCTACCGCAGCAGCATTGTCCTACCGTGGCAATCATACCAATAAGGCGACTAGAATGGGTAAAAAAAGAGGAAATGCAGATCATAACGATTGGTACGTTTTTTCAGGAGTGACCGTTTCCATCAATCTCTTTGGATATGCAACTACCGGAAGTAATGAGTATAATGGTATTTTTTACTAAGCTTCAGTGATTTAGAAATAGAAATAAGTTTAATCATAGATAATACAGACTAAGTTTAAAATGTCCAAGGCAATTTTGTCTTGGACATTTTCTTTTTTAACCAGAATGGATTAGCTTCGATGTTCAATGAATCAACAAGCAACTCCGCAGGAGATTTTAAAACAATACTGGGGATATGATGGCTTTCGGTCCCTGCAAGAAGAAATTATCCAGTCTGTACTGGATGGTAAAGATACCCTTGCGCTTTTGCCAACCGGTGGTGGCAAATCCCTCTGTTACCAAGTACCCGCTCTTTGTCAAGAAGGAATTACCATCGTGGTTTCTCCACTCATTGCGTTGATGAAAGATCAAGTTTTTCACCTTCGGGAAAAAGGCATTGCGGCAGAAGCTATTTTCTCCGGAATGCACTTTAGGGATATGGATCGAATCCTGGATAACTGTGTTTATGGAGGGGTAAAACTCCTTTACCTTTCTCCCGAACGCTTGGGAACAGAATTGGCCATTGAACGAATAAAAAAAATGAAGGTAAATCTTTTGGCAGTAGATGAAGCGCATTGTATTTCTCAATGGGGTTATGATTTTCGACCTTCTTATCTACAGATTGCGGAGATTCGAGAATGGCTACCAGATACTCCAGTACTGGCCGTTACCGCTACCGCGACAAGTACCGTTGTCGTAGATATCCAAGAACAATTAGAGTTTAAAAAAGAGCATGTTTTACAGAAAAGTTTTAAGCGAGATAATTTAGCCTATGTCGTTTTAGAAGAGGAAAATAAATTGGATAAACTGCAGGAGATTTTTCAAAAAATAAAAGGTACTGGGGTGGTCTATGTACGAAGTAGGCGAAAAACAAAAGAGATCGCTTACTTTTTACAGCGAAAAGGAATTGGTGCCATTGAATATCATGCTGGGCTAGATTTGGAGGTCCGCAACCAAAGACAACAAGACTGGCTTTCGGGAAAGACTAGAATCATGGTGGCGACAAATGCTTTTGGTATGGGCATCGACAAATCCAATGTGCGAGCAGTGGTACACCTCGATTTGCCGGATAGCTTGGAAGCTTATTTTCAAGAAGCAGGACGAGGTGGGCGAGATGGACATAAGGCTTACGCCGTCTTGCTCTATCATCCGGTGGATAAAGAAAATCTTTTGCGCAATTTTAGTACCTCCTTTCCAGAGATGTCCGAACTCCGTAGAACCTATCAGGCATTGGGGTCCTATTTTCAATTGGCAGTAGGGGGTGGTTTGGGCAATGCCTATGACTTTGATTTGGTAACTTTTTCTAAAACCTACCAATTAGACCCGCTTCGTGTTTTTAGTTGCCTAAAAGTCTTGGAAAAAGAAGAGTGGATCGTTTTGACGGATGCCGTATTTATTCCTTCTCAATTAAAAGTATTGGTGAATAAAGAAGAATTATACGCTTACCAAGTCAGTCATAAGCAATACGATTTGGTTTTGAAAACTATCTTAAGAACTTATCAAGGAGCTTTTCAGAATTTTGTGAAAATTAGGGAACGACAAATTGCTCAATTTTTAAAAGTTCCAGTCTCTGATCTAATTCGTGCCTTTGAGAAATTGAGTGCTGATGGAATCATTAACTATAAACCCAAGAAGGACAAACCTCAACTTATTTTTGCCAAAGAAAGAGTTGATGGAATCAATTTGAGTATTGACCAAAAACGCTACCAGACACTCAAGAGCAGACAAGAAGAACGCATTCATAAGGCGATTGCCTATGCGGAACAAGAGCTTTGTAGGCAACAACAATTATTGCATTATTTTGGTGAAGCAGATGCAGAGGAATGTGGTACTTGCGATATTTGTTTGGGGAGAAATAAGGCGGATTTGAGTGATCAAGAATTTCAAGCTTATAAAGATAAGTTGATCAAACTCTTACAGCGAAGTGCGCTACCGATGGAAGACCTAATCGATTCCTTTAGTCCCAAACATAGAGAAAAAGTGATAAAGGTATTGCAATATTTATTAGACGAAAGAGTCTTAGAACAGCAGGCTAATAAAATTGAAATCGTTTCTAAGACATGAAAAACAAGCGCAAAAGCAAAAAAATACTCTTCACCGTCACGAATGATCTGAGCTATGACCAACGGATGATTCGGATTTGTGGAACCTTGGCTAGAGCAGGCTATGAGGTGCTTTTGCTTGGACGAGCAAAACCCAATTCGAAGCCTTTGCTAAAGGAAGATTTTCAGCAAAAACGATTGTCTTGCCTATTCCACCAAGGCAAATTATTTTATCTTGAATATAATTTACGTTTGTTTTTTTATTTGCTATTTGCCCGATTCGATGCCGTCTGTGCCATAGATCTGGATACCTTGTTGCCTAGTTTTTTGGTGGGTAAATGTAGGCGTAAAATCATCGTTTATGATGCACATGAATATTTTACGGAAACACCAGAAGTCGTTCGTCGACCGATGGTACAAAGGGTTTGGGAAATGGTGGCTCGCCTTTGTATTCCACGAATCCAATTTGCCTATACCGTAGGAGCCGAATTGCAAAAGATTTTGAGTGCGCGATATCAGATTCCTTTTGGTCTGATCCGAAATGTTCCTTTTGCTAGACCAGTAGAGGAATTGGAAAAGGAAGAACCACCTGTTATTTTGTATCAAGGGGCATTGAACGAGGGGAGAGGGATCCATGAGGTACTGCAAGCGATGCGGAGCATCGCGGGGGCTCAACTTTGGTTGGTGGGCGAAGGAGATTTATCTCAATCCTTGAGAGCGGAATGTAAATCTTTGGGTTTGGAGGACAGAGTTATTTTTAAAGGTTATGTCTCGCCAAGAGACTTGCCAGTGATTACCGCTGGCGCCAGCATAGGACTCAATCTTTTAGAAAACCTAAGTCTAAATTATTATTATTCTTTGGCCAACAAGGCCTTCGATTATATCCAAGCAGGGGTCCCTGCGATTCATATGGATTTTCCGGAGTACCGTCGACTCAATGAGGTTTGGGAAACAGCAGAACTGATTCCTGATTTGAATGCGCAGCATATTGTGAAAGCTATCGAAGGTCTATTGAATGATCGAGAACGGTATCAATTATTGAAGAAAAATTGTTTTGCCGCAGCGAAGGATTGGACTTGGGAAAAGGAATCGGAGCAATTACTCCTTTTTTATAGGACGCTTTTTAAGGAAAAATAAAAAGCAGAAATGGACGAACTTACCTAATCGTACAAGACACATTATACCTTGATTGATAGATTTCAATAAAGGCATCAAATAGTTTCTCACTTTCAAAATCCTCTTGACAATAGCTTACATAATCTGCCCCATCGAAAGTAGGGCAATCATAACAAGGGATTTTACAGGAATAAAAGAAAATTGCTGCAAGAAGGCAAAACGCGGCAAGGGAGAGTAAAGTTTTCATGCGTTTTTAAAATTTTCATAGCTAATACTAAAGAGAGGAAACAGAATGCGGAAGAATCCACATTCTGTTTCAACAATCTTATTTTACTGTACAAGTACCACCTGCACCAGTATAAAGAAGCTTCTGTGCATCGTAAAGGATTTTTGTACCGTAGTCTCCTTCGCAAAAAGATTGATCAGCTAAACCAGTAACACCAGTACAATCAACACACTCTTTTTTACAAGAAGAAAAACCAACAGCCAACATAGCAACG
>CAYQRA010000103.1:0-12498 GCA_964419315.1 uncultured Saprospiraceae bacterium
TAGTCGCTTTTTGGTTCTTATTTTTGGTTGACCACGGGATTTGTCCAAGAACGTAAAATATTTCTTCTCTTTTAGCGCAATTTACGACTCTCCTGCTCCAACAAAGCAACATTCCCTTTGTGGAATGGCAACATCCCTACTGGGAAATCATAGCGTTTCCAGAGCGCCTCCAAATCAAATTGGGTTTCATTCGAAATACAAAATCTCAGTTGATGAATATAATCCAAGGATTCTTTTTTCCGCAATAAAACTTCTTCCTTCGTCGTCGCCACATCCCCATGTCCGGGTACCAATAGTTGAAAATCAAGAGTTGCTAGAATCAGTTCTGTTTTAGCCAAAGTCGTTTCATAAGCCGTGCTGCTATGATAGAGATAGGGAAATTCTATATTGCTCAGGTAATCACCAGCGATCCAAAGTCCGGCGGTATCGACTACAGTAAAAAGACCATCTGGGTTGTGGCCGGGAGCCAAGTAAAAAGTCAGAGTCGTTGAACCGATTATTAGGCTTTGGCCATCCTGATGAATGGGGTGATCGATACTCGGATAAACGATTGGATAATCTCTTTTGAGGTAATAACTTTCGTCAAAATCAATGATCTGTTGAAGTACTTTTTCTTTATCAGGGTTATTGACAAAGGCTTGGCTAGCGATGGTTTGGGCTTCGGGAAAAGCTTGATCTGCCAGGATGTGGTCGTAGTCCGAATGGGTAAATAATAGATAAATCGGACGACCATCTTTGAGGGCATCCACTGCTTGGCGGATATCGCCAATTTCCGTAGGTAGCCAAGTTGGATCTACCAATAAAATTAAATCTTTGTTGTGATAAAGCGTACTTGTAGTGCGAAAGAGGGCACTTTCAAAAACGGTGATATTATTTTGCTGATATTGAATCATTGTAGAGTATATAGAAAACAAAGAGATAAGATCAGGGAATAAAACAGAAACCAATTCCAATGCAAATACTCTTGCGGCCGAATGCCTTTCCAATAGAACAAATAGAGCATCGTCAATATTTTTTCCATGGTAAAAGCAACAGCCGTAGCCAAAGCAATCCCCACCATTCCCCAAAGGTGAATCCACCACAAACTCAATGCAATATTGAGGCTTACTTCCAAAATAGAAATATACAAAACAACCTCTGTTTTTTTCAGACCGATCAAGATCGTATGGGTAAAAATCATGCGACTAATCAAAACCAAAAGATAGACATTAAAAATAGCAGCACTCGCGGCAAAAGCTTCATTAAAAACCAAAGGAAACCAGTAGGTACTCGTCAGTAGTAAAAGTGTGGAGAGTGGAAATAAAAGGTGAAAAAGTTTAATGGATTTTTGTTTAATCATCGCCATCGCCGCTTGGGTATCGCTCGCTATCTCGGGAATCAGGGCAGCGCTGAAAGCGCCGGTCATCGCCGTGACCAAAGGCAGCTCTTTTGCTCCAAAACGAAAAACAGCAAATAAAGCTTCCTCTTCATAAAACCAACCAACGAGCCAATTGTCAAAGATCGTCGTCAAGCCACTCAATAAAGTAAAGAGCATCAAAGGAAACATCAAGACCAAATGCCTTTTCAATAAATCAGGGCGAAATTTAAACCAAGCATTGGCCGCTAAAAAAAGCAAAGTCCAAAGGTGTTTGGCGATGGCCAAAAGAACCAAGCCATAAAAACTAAACAACAATCCATAACCCGTAAAAACGGGCACCAAGATCACCAAAATATGTAGCGTAAAAGAAAAGAATCCGAAAGCAACTATTTTACCAGGCCGCTTTTGTAAGAGGTAAAAATATTCAACGATATAAGTAGGAAGATTGAAAAGCAAATACCAAGAAAAGAGATTAAAATAAGGTAAGTTTTTTTCACCAACTAATAATTCGGTCAGATAACCATTGGCGATTTGCATCAATAAAAAAAGACACAGACTAAACCCCGCAATCAATCCATAGATATTAAAAAACAGGGCGCGTTGATCTTTTTTTTCCAACTCTGGATAGAGCGGCAAGAGCGCTTGCATCAAACTATTGATCCAAAAAAAAGAAAGCGAAAAGCCAATAAACAAGAGCATTTCAAAATGCCCAATTTCGCCTTGCAGTAAAGTACTTTTTGCTAATAGCACACTCACCAAAATCACCGCTCCCTGACGCATGATCTGAAAGAGTTGCATGCTTTTGACAACAGTCAATTGAAAGGAAAAAGGTCCTATCTGCAAATTTTATTTTTTACAATTCTATAAAGCCTGAACTTACCTCGGAACAAGCCAATTAAACAGTATTAGCTATGAAAGATAAAATAGCCAATGACGGAGCATTCCTGTAGGGTTTATAATTCCACTTCTTTCTCTTTAAACTCCACATCAAATTTGCGCAACTCCTCCAACACCGGTTCGTAAACTTCCTTCATCACTGGAATCTGAACGCCTTTGGCTTTTATTTTTCCTTCCATTACTAATTTTACAAAAATCCCTAAAGGCAATCCTACTAGGCGAGCCATCGCGGTATCCTCATGATCTTTTCCTTTGAGCACCAAGGTAGAAGTCAATAAGCGTTTTTTCCCTTCCAATTCATATTCAAACTCGTGTTGCATCAAGATCATATCTCGATCTTCTTCCTTCAAAGCCCACTTTTCTAGCAATAAAGTTTCTAACATTAAGGCAGGAGTAGCCGTCGTCATTTTTATTTTTGTCTTGCGGAATAAACCTAGCCAAATCAATTTCTTCATGACTTCAGAATTCACTTCTTCTCCCAAAAATTCTGCCGTTCGTTCTTTTAAAGAACCTCCTTTTCCTACAAATTGCCCCAGGTAAGCTTCCATCAAAGAATGATAAGTCATTTTATCTGCTTCCAAGATCGGGAAAGAGCCATCGGTCAAACCCAATTTGATCAAAGCATTCCATGCGTCGCAGAAGCCGCGGTTCCGGATTGTTCCGCGTAAAATAGTAGGGATATCTTCCAGACCATATACCTCCCGATACAATAAAGAATCTCGATTGGCATAAACTTCATACTCTCCCATTCCAGCAATGTCTAAGACCCAATATTGCTTAAACAAACGATTATAGGGAATGTATTTATATTTTCCGTTTTCCAGATATTGTGCGGTGCCTTGTCCTGCTAAAACGACGTTGCGAGGATTCCAAGTAAATTTATAATGCCATGGATTATCATCACTTTCTGGTGCCATCAATCCACCAGTGTACGAACGGAAAGCGAGTAATTTTCCTCCCTTTTCTTTGATCTCGTCGATTTTAGCCTTTGCAGACATGTGGTCGATCCCGGGGTCGAGTCCCATTTCCCCCATAAATAACAATTCGCGATCTCTGGCCTCATCTCCTAAGCGATACAATTCCTTAGAGACATAAGAAGCCGTGATTAGGTTTTTCTTCAATCGAATACAATCATGTGCGACTTCCAAGTGCAAGTGAGCAGGTAGTAAAGAAACAACCAAATCTGCTCGTTCGATGAGTTCCCTCCGGTCATTGACTTTCATAACATCCAGCCAAGTACCCCGACCATTTGGGTGGTTTTTTACTTTTTGGGTGGCCAAAGCAGGATCCGCATCCGCCACCGTTACAAACCATCCCTTTTCTTTAGCACAGTCTAGTACATAGTTGATACAAGCGGTCGCTGATCTTCCAGCTCCAATAATTAATATATTTTTCATTTTGTCTTTTCTTTTACAATGGATTTAGGTACTTGGGAATTTACCATCAAAGTCTATTCCGCAAAAATATCTCAATTCGGCAGTATTCCAAACCTAAATATGGGTTTAATCGCTCTAAAATTGAATTTATTAGTCCCTACCTAGCGAGCAAGTGGTAAAATAGTGGATTGTGGTTAAAATAGTATACTTCTAACTTTAAGTAAAACGCAGTGATTTTAGAGGGTCAAAGTCTCCTTTTAGTCGATTTTCGCCTACTTAATCTGCTTAAGTGAGGAAGAATAAATAGAAGTTGTTCAAAAATGGAGGTTGAAGTTATTTGTAAGTGCTTGACGGTCAAGACGAAACTCCATTTTTTTTTCGTAGCCAAAGCTACGGTGAAAAAAATTAGCTGAAGTATTGAGCTTCAATGACTTGCAAGGAAATCATCTATCTATTTTTAAACAACTTCATTAGCTTATTTCCTATCAGGGTAAGTTGAAATAAAAATAGACATATGAAATCAATAATCATTAAGGATGCCCAAATCATTAACCGGGGCGAGATAACAGCAGGAGATGTACTGATCAAAAACGGACGGATAGAACGGATCGATCCGATCATCGATGAAAATGCCAATCAGGTAATCGTGGCAGCAGGGAAACACATCATGCCAGGAGTGATTGATGACCAAGTCCACTTTCGCGAACCGGGCCTGACGCACAAGGCTGACCTGTATACCGAGCCGCGTGCAGCAGTAGCCGGAGGAGTGACCTCTTTTATGGAAATGCCCAATACAAAACCTGCGGCATTGACCCAAGAATTACTAGAGCAAAAATACCAGACTGCCGCTCAAAAATCCTTAGCGAATTATTCGTTCTTTATGGGCGCGTCTAATGATAATCTGGAAGAAGTACTCAAAACGAATCCACAAAAGGTATGCGGAGTAAAAGCTTTTATGGGCTCGAGTACAGGTAATATGTTGGTAGATGATCCATTGACGTTAGAAGGTCTTTTTTCAAAAGTAGATATGCTGATTGCCACGCATTGCGAAGATGAAACGACCATCCGGGCAAATCTAGAAGCTTATAAAGAACGCTATGGCGAAGAGGTGCCAATTCATTGCCATCCGGAGATTCGAAATGTAGAAGGCTGTTATAAGTCATCGAGTTTGGCGGTGGCTTTAGCCAAAAAGCACAATACCCGTTTGCACATTTTACACATTTCTACTGCCGATGAGTTGGATTTATTTCGCAATGATATCCCTTTAGCGGAGAAGCGAATCACCTCAGAAGTTTGTGTCCACCATTTGTATTTCAATAGTGCAGACTACGAACGACTCGGTACCCAAATCAAATGTAACCCTGCGATCAAAGCGGTCAATCATCAAAGTGCTCTATTCCCTGCCTTACTTGATAATCGGCTCGATATCATCGCGACCGATCATGCTCCGCATACTTGGGATGAAAAACAAGGGACTTATTTCAAAGCGCCATCAGGAGTCCCTCTGATTCAGCATACCCTCAATGTGATGCTGGAATTTTATCATCAAGGAAAAATAAGTTTGGAACGCATCGTCGAAAAAATGTGTCACGCACCAGCGATTTGTTTTCAGATAGAAAATCGAGGTTATCTCGACGAAGGAGCTTGGGCAGACATCGCTTTGTTTGATTTAGAAAAAGAGTGGACGGTACAAAAGGAGAATGTTCATTATAAATGTGGCTGGTCGCCTTTCGAAAATCATACTTTCCGCGGAGCGATTGAAGCAACCATCGTTAGTGGTCATTTGGCTTATCAAAACGGTGAATTTTTTGAAGATAAAAAGGGAGAACGAATGACCTTTTTACGTTAGTATTCGAAAGGTAAAAATGTAAAAAATATGTCTTGGATTAAAGAAGTAGAATACGAGGATGCAGATCGATCTTTACGTAAATTATATGATCGGATCAAAGGTCCAGATGGCAATATCGATAATGTACTAAAAGTACACAGCTTACGATCTCATACCCTTTATGGGCATATGGCTTTGTACAAAAATGTATTGCACAATGCCAATAATACTTTGCCCAAATGGTATTTGGAAGCCTTGGGCGTCTATGTGAGTCAGCTCAATCATTGCGACTATTGTTTTGAACATCATTTTGCGGGTTTGAGTCGTTTATTGGCCAATGAGGAACGAAGTAGTCAAATTCGGGCAGCGGTTTTAGCAGATGATTTGACCGGTGTTTTTGTGGATGCTGAATTAGAGGGGATGCATTATGCCAAGAAGTTGACGATGGCGATTCATACGATCAAAGAATCAGATATCTTGCGACTGCGGGAGCAAGGCTTGGGGGATGGTGAAATTTTGGAGATCAATCAGGTCGTTAGTTATTTCAATTATGCCAATCGAACCGTTCTTGGTTTGGGGGTAAATACAGATGGAGATGTTTTGGGGCTTTCGCCAAAGGAAAGCGAGGAGCCGGATAATTGGTCGCATAGTTGATACGATCTTTTTCTGCAGGGCAGCTCCAAGCTGCGTCGCAGATTTGCGCTAGAAGAAAGGCGGTTTCTTGAAGGAACCGCCTTTCCAAATTTATTAAGCTTCCCAATTATTTTTGATGTCTTGCAATTCTTCCAGCATCGGATCGATGATCTCTCGATCCTTTCGATATTGTTTCCGCATTCCATAAATCATAATGCCAATAATATAAGTGAGCGTTACTCCGTAAGCCATTAAGCGATGATTACGTTCCATCAACTGTCCAACTTCTCCAATGTAGAACATCAATAGGCTAGTAAGGACGATGGCATAAATCGGCATATAAATCCGCGTGATGTTTTTATTGTATTCCAATTGAGCAATGCGTCCATCAATAAACTGCTTGCTTTCTTGAGAAAAATCTTGTTGCTTGGATAATACTTTTCTTTTCCAAAAAAGAACCATAGAAATTCCCATGAGTAGAATGACTCCTATGATGGTGCCATAAAAAATAGGCCCAAAGTCTTTGAAGGTAAAGTAAAAACCGATTAAGGCAATGCTAGTTACTGCGAAGGCTAAGCTAGTCAACCAATTTTGACGAGTTATTTTTTGATCGAAATGCTTCATTTTTTCTACCAGCTCATTGGTTTTGGCCGTTCTGATCTCCTTAGGAGATTTTTGATTTTGCCAGTTGGATTTAAAGTCCTCTAAATTCATATCGTTGGATTTAAAATTTTAGTCAATTTGTTTTTAATGCGATTGATCCTGACGCCGACCAAGTTGGTACTGATACCGATAATGGAAGCGATTTCTTTGTAGGCCACATCTTCGAGGTAGAGACCGATGATCACCCGATCTTGTGGTGCTAGTTGCGCAATAGCGCGATGCATTTGTTGCATTTGATTTTCCTCTGCTTGCTTGGCTTGAATACCTTCTTCCAAATCACTGGCTAAATGTTCGGGCATCGCTTGGCCAAATACTTGATTCTTTTTTTCTTTTCGATTAAAAGAGATCGCGGTATTGACGGTGATTCGGTAGACCCAAGTGCCCATCGCGGAAGTCCCTTTAAATTTTGCTAAACTCTTCCAGATATTGATCAACACTTCTTGATAAAGATCTTCTGCCTGATTGGCATCAAAAAGATAAGCTTTGCACAAGCGGAAGATTTTATCTTGGTGGCTGCGGAGGAGGTCTCGAAACTGATTTTCTAAATTGGGTTTCATTATTATTGTGAATTTACCATTTTTTAAAAAGATCTAGACTTGATTTAATGACATTCGATTTTAGGCCCTTGATTTCTATTTCTTAGCGACCTCCTTGCTCAAGAAAATATCCAGTTGTTCAAAATACCAATCAGGATTGTCGAACATCACAAAGTGACGGGTATGGTCAGGAATAAGTACGGTACAATTGCTATGCTTGGCGTATTGTTGCTGGTAGGTTTGTGTGGCTATTTCTTTGGTAAATTGAGGTGCCCAATCATAAGGGCCATCATAAGCACCCAGTACTAGGGTAGGAGCAGTGATGTTTTTGATTTCTTCCCGTAAGTCCTGACCCATCATTTCAAAAACAGAATAAGACAGCATTTTTTTATCAGAGGCCAAAGACCATTTTAAGGCAGTGGCAATATGATCTTCTGATTGGATCATGCTTTGGAGTACTCCCAATTGTTGTTGGACAAAAGCAGTACTATCTTGGGTTTTATAAGCGTCAAGCGTAGGCTCCATATATTGTTTGACCTGTTCTTCTGTCGCATAAGGATTTTGTGCAGCAGCTAAAAAAGGCAAACCGTCAACGACGATGATTTTTTGAAAAAGATCAGGGTATTCACTGCCTAACCAAAGCGAAAGATAACCGCCAATACTATGACCCATCAAAATGGCTTTGTCTTGACCATGTTCTTGAATGTAAGCCGCTAAGTCTGTTTTTATCTGTGGAAGATAAGGTGTTTCCGCCAAGGCCGGAACACCTGCATAACCAGCTAAAGTGAAGACATGGCAAGTATAATCTTTTGCATAATGAGCAACGGTTGCGTCCCAAACTGCTCCTGAGCATCCGGCACCAGGAATTAAGAATAAAGGGTCTCCTTGGCCAGAGATGGATACTTCGAATGCAGCTGTAGACTTTTGAGCCTGCAAGAAAGAGCAACTAAAAATAAAAAGAGCGATGAGGGAAATGGTACGTTTCATAAGAGGAATGATTTTAAGGTTTTATGATTTTTTAATTATTGTTGATTTTCCTCTTTAGTCGCAAGGTGGAGGATTTTATTACAGCATTGGCTTAGGTTTTTTTTAAAAAAATAATAAAACAAGTCGCAAAAGAATGGCTTTTACATCCTCTTGGTTGGCCTGAAAGGCCTGTTTTTACTGGATTTTTGGAGAAGATTGGCTCCTTGGGAGATTCTTTGCAAGATCACTCGGATAGTTTTAGTCAAATACTTAATTTACACCCCGAATAAAAAATAAAAGAATTAAAAAAAAACGGAATGAATAAACCTTTGATAATTGGGATTACGGGTGGTAGTGGTTCTGGAAAAACATCTTTTATAAAAAGATTGCAAGAGGAGTTTTCGGAGCAGGAGTTATGTGTGGTCTCTCAGGATGATTATTATCGACCCAAGGATCAGCAAAAAAAAGACAAGGAAGGAGTTGAAAATTTTGACCGACCCAATTCTATTTATAAAAAAGAGTTTACTAGAGATGTTGAAAAGTTATTGGCCGGAGAAGTCGTGACTAGAGAAGAATATACTTTTAATAATAAAGATGCCAAGCCCAATATCCTGACTTTTCATCCTGCACCAGTGATTATCGTTGAAGGCTTATTTATTTTTCATTATAAAAAGATTCGAAAATTAATTGACCTAAAAATTTTCTTACATGCCAAGGAAAATTTAAAAGTGATTCGCCGAATCAAACGGGATCGAGTTGAGCGAAATTATCCTTTAGAAGATGTCCTCTATCGCTATGAAGCGCATGTCTTACCTAATTTTGAAAAATACATTCAACCCTATATGGAAGATGCCGATTTGGTGATCAATAATAATAAGAATTTTGAAATGGGGCTGTCTGTGATGAAAGGCTTTTTGAGAGAGCGGATTAGGAAAGAGGGGGAGTAGGCAAGCTGAATGTCATCAACCCAAGGAATAAATTTATGATTGTTTAGTCCAATTGAATATTCAATATTCAATGACTGGATATTCAATATTCAATGCCCCTCTCTTATATCACCAAACGCAAGAACGCCACTAAATAATCTCCTCAAAGTCCTCTTCCTCTTCTGGCATAAAACGATTCAGCGCCTCCTGACGCACCTGATGCATCACCGCCAACTCTTTCAACACCCGAGCAATGAATTCCCCATCCACTAGTTTTTGGACGTCAGCAATAGAACTCAAAGCTTCGCTATCTCGAAACTTATAAGTCTGTTCATAAAGGGTATTTTCAAACTTGACCGAGATCTTATTGTCCATTTTAAAAACGGTGATCTTGAGGCTTGGATGTTCTACGTAACCGATGATGCGCATTTAGAGAGGAAGTTTTGGATTGATGTTTTTAGATAATTGTCGATAGATTTTTTCGTATTCCGGATATTGTTGGAGGTAGTCGAGGTGTTTGTGAAGGGTAGTGGAATCGCCGCGTAGGGCAGGGCCCGTTTGCATTTTTGCAGGGGAATGCTTTTGCACCTTGCTAGCCGTTTCCAAAATTAGAGGAAGCAATAAGGAAAAAGGAATTTGTTCTTTTTCACAGAGTTCTGCTCCAATACTAAATAGGTGATTGCTGAAATTATTGACAAAGACGGCAGCGATATGCAGGATCGCTCGCTGGGCATCATCAATTTCAAAACTACTTTGACTCAGATCCTTCCCCAATACCTGCAAAGCCTGTCGATCGCCTTTGCGATTGGCATGGGTGCAAATCGGAATCGTAGAAAAATCAACTGCGCGATGGATAGAGAAGGTTTGTAAAGGGTAAAAAATGCCGTAACGTTTGCAGATGGATTTGAAGACCGTGGAAGGGGTAGCACCGGAAGTATGGACGACCAGTTTTTTTTCTCGAACAGCTTTAGGGAGTTGGTGAGCCACCAAAGCGATCGCACTATCGTGAACCGCCAAGATATACAAATCCGCTTGCGGACTGATCGTAGCGAGGTCATTGATCGCTTCGCTCTTTAGCCTTTTCGCCAAACGGCGTGCCTTGGTCATCTTGCGACTAAAAACCTGTAAGATATTAAAGCCAGAACTTTGCAATTGGGCGCCCAGATGATGAGCTACATTTCCAGCTCCAATGAGAATGATTGATTTTAGCTTCATAAGTCGACTAGCCTATTTGACGTTCGCCTCTGCGACGGATCATACCGATCACCATCCCAACCATAATCAGAATAGAGCCCAACCAAAAGAAATTAATCCCCGGGAAAAGAATCGCTTGCAAGACAATATAATCTGAGCGACGGAAGCTTTCCGAAATCTCCAAAGGCATTCTTTGCTGCTCTTCTCTTGCATTGGCAATACTGATTTTAACGGTTTTATTCTCAGGATTGATCTCTTCAAAAAGGAAGTGAGCTCCTAAGCCTACGATTTCATCCTTGAGTACAAAACTGCGATTATTGCGAATGAGGTAGACGGGTTCTGCTTGGTAAGGAGTGCCATCCTTAGTCACCAATTCCATAATAGCACCTACTACGATGTCGCCTTCTTCCGCTTGATAACCAGAATGCTTCGGTTGTGGGTTAAAGCCTTTGAAGCGAATTTTGTTGCCATTATAATTGATTTCCTGATTTTCAGAAAAGATAAAACTTTGGAAATCGAGTTGATCTTCTGGCAAGAAAGCCCGTTCCAATAATTTGTCTGGTAGACGGATTTTAAGATTTAACTTGCTCAACTCAACAGGGAATTTATACAAGATGTTTCCACGCAAAGCCAGCATTGGATTGACATAAGTGACGTCATCGTTTTCCACTTCTCTAATCGCTAATTTCAAACCTACCGCCAAATCTCCTTCCTCCGGTTCATATTCTGGATGCGTAGGAGTACGAGTGACTTCTTCTAGGCTGACAAAGTAGCGAGAGGTGAAAAAAGTATCGCCTAGGATGGGTTCGTAGGTTTCGTATTTCAAACTATCGTCCATCGCTCTTGCATATTCTGCATCAACTTCTGCCCGCGGTAGAGAGGAAATGTGCGTAAAAATATCTTTGCTCCAATACCGTCGCGTCGAAGGATTAGTGGAGGCGATGTCGTCAAAAGTTTTGGTATATAAAATATTGGGTTGTAAGTCAAACTCTTCAACGACCTGACCATTGTCCCCTTTCTTTTTATAATTGACATTAAAGGTACGGGTAAAGCCCACAATGGTATCCGAAGTATAGGTCACTTCATAGCCATTCATAAACATCGGCATATCTTTGAAGAGCAAAATATTTTTCATTTGATCTTCTTCCGTAAATCCTTCGATCAGTCCATTTTGGGCAAAGGAATTATGCGAAATAAATTCTTTGTTTAAGCCAGAAGCTAAAACGCCCACCACCATCAATCCAAAACCAATATGTGAAAAGGCAGAAGCGGATTGCTTCATATTACCTTTGACAAAAAATAGCAAATAATCTAAGTTGGTGATTACGGCAAATATTCCGGAGAATAATAAGAGTAAGTATTGCCAAGCACGGGCATCAATCCATTGTGCCGCCAAGGCGGTCAATCCTGCCGAGACGAGGGCGGAAATTAATACATGCTGGGCAAAGGGTTTCCTATTTTTAGACCAATTGTTTTCTTTGAATCTCAAAAACTGAGTCAGCCCACTTAAGATACCTACAAAAACACCAATCCAGAGTTGGTACTTATTAAAGTGAGTAATCGGATCGGTAATGACGCGACCTTCAAAAGCGGGATCAAAAAATTGGCGGATCTTATTGTATACTGGAAGGGAGGTAGAAACCGTAATGAGTACTGCAGAAAAAATCAATACCAGAGATCCAATAAAGATCCAAAACTCTTTGGATCCACCACTTTCCTCTTCTTGGGGAGCGGGGATTTGGCGCAGTTTGGCAAAAAACAAAGCCAGAGATCCTATTGTGAAAAAAGCCAAGAAGGCGATCAATTGACTTTCGAGCCCCATTTCTGTAAAGGCATGTACGGACGTATCTCCGAGTACGCCACTGCGCGTTAAAAAAGTAGAGTATACGATAAAGACGAAAGTCAATAAGTAGAATAGGTAAGTGGTTTTGATAGAATATTTGGTCGTACGTGCGATCAAATTACAATGGATACCTGCAATGAGAATAATCCACGGCACCAAGGACATATTTTCCACCGGATCCCATGCCCAATAGCCACCAAAGCTCAACGCTTCATAGGCCCAAGCGCCCCCCATCAAAATTCCAGTTCCCAAAATAGCACCAGAAAACAAAGCCCAAGG
>CAYQRA010000104.1:0-12454 GCA_964419315.1 uncultured Saprospiraceae bacterium
GGAAGCCACGTAGGTGGCTAGGGCATTGGAAACAGACCATTTGGAAAAAGAGTATTTTTCGTGATCGGCATAAGCGGTTTTGAATAAATCAGTATAGGCTTCACTGCGTTCTAGTTTTTCTAAAATCTCACTAAAATCAGTTGCAAATTCCTCGTGATCTTTGACGACATGATTGATTTGTCTTTCTAAGTTATCTTCCCGATTATCGTAGAAATATTTTTGGGAATAAACGGCGTTGATGAGCCCCGGTGTATTGCGACGATCTTCCCTATTCAAGGATTTTTTCAATCCATCACTAAATGCTTTTCCAGCTTGGTGACAAGAAGCACAGGACATATCTATTTTCTTAGACAATACTGGATCGTAAAAAAGCAATTTACCTAGTGCTTTTCTTTTATTGATCAATGGATCATTCCAATCCATATTCGCATAATAGCCGGTATTTAAAAAATCAGCGGCAAAGATATTCGTGGAATTATAATTTAAAGCGCTCGCTGCTAGATCGACTTCCGCTTTGGTTTCAATACTCAAAGTCTTTTGTGCCTTGAGGATGTTTTTATAGATAGGATTGATGTATTTTTTGAGAAAATCATATCGATCGAAAGTGTCAAAATCTTCTGCTCTGGCCAGGACAAAAATAGCATCTTCTATTGGGTACCTTAAGCTGTCGTGCAGTGCTTTATTTTTAGCGAGTAGTAAAGGGTAATAAGCTTCCATAGCAGAGGCGATCCCTTTAAAAGATTCTATTGATTCGCTTATGCCATTACCAGAACCAGGGGTATCAAAGCCCGTTAAGCCCAAAGTAAATATTCTAATTACCTCCAATCTGGAGGCTTCAAAAACATGTCGATGCTTGATCTGGATTCTAGATTGGTATTGTTTGACTTTTAAATAATCTTTTTTTAGTTGTTCGCACAGTTCTACCAGCGCCTCTTTTTCTGCCAAGAGATCTTCGGTATAAACCAACTCATCAATGACTTGTAATCCTACCGGATCTATGATATTTATTTCTGGCACATTGGGTTCAATCGTTTTAAGTGGAGCACCGTTGATAGATTTTTTGATGCCTTCTGGATCATAATATTCCAAGAGATATTCTATCCGCTTAAAATTTGATCGGGTCAAATGCACTTGCTCTTGCAGGTCTGCTAAACTGGATTTTTGTCCATCAAAAGCTTGGGCAGCTAGGTCTAAATTTTGCACATTTAATGCTAATTTTTCTAAGCCATTATCAAACAAATTTTGCACTCGTGCAAGTGCATCCCTTTCTTTTTCAGAGTGGTCAAGCGATCCAAAACTTAAAACTAAGCTGACGATCAGGGTGAGTAGTAGAACTGGTTTCATTTATGTAATTTTAGATAGTCGTTTAATTTAAATTGGGGCAGCTCATAAGTAGGTACTTATGAACTGCCCGAATGTTTTCAAGGCTTATATATTGTTAATGCTGTTTACTGGATAACCAGTTTTAAAATATCACCATTACTATTTTGTACAAAATAGAATCCAGGAGAAAGGTGACTGACATTAGCAGTAGTAACATTCTGCAATACCATTACTCTTTTTCCAGCTTCGTCGTAGATCGCCAAATCAGTAGCTTCGTCTACATTGATGCTACGTGTAGTTGGATTTGGGAAAATACGGAATTGCTCTGCAGCATTGGCAGTTTCCACTTTAGCTTGACGGAAAGTTGGATTATCATTTGTGAATCCGTCTACTTTGTCAAAACCGTGAATAGCTAGCGTTACAGAGTGATTGTATGGAAAAGGATTAGTTGTTCTTGGGTGCTGCATGTTTACCAAAAGAGACTGTCCATCTGGAGAAGCGATTGCTCCGGTAACTTCTGAACCAGCAGGTCCAACAGTGATACGGATCAAATCATCCAAAGTCGGGTTTGGAATACTCAAGTCCAATAAGTACATTTCACAAGCTCTGTTGCTAACACCTGCAGGTGTACGACCGAAGCTAGTTCCGTTCAAATCTTCTTGGATCACCAAGTAGCTCTGTCCAGCAATCTGCATAACAGAAAGTCCATCAGGGTTAGAAAGGTGTACTTCTGGGTAGTCTGCTTCATCAGGAGAGCTTGCCAAAAATGGTCCACCTTCTAAGTAGACTTCTACTTCTGAAGTTCTTGCATTGTATTTCCAAATTCTACCATAATAATCTGCGTAATCAGCATCATTAGGAGAGCTTACTCCTTGTGCAGCTGCTCTAGCCATGTGTGCAGGGTGGTGAACGGCACCGTCTGCATTTTCTCCTGACCATCTTCCACCTGGGTTATCTCTACCCGTTTCCGTGAAATAAACGTTGTTGTCATAAGTATCCAATGCAACCCACTCAATTCTGTTAAACATGGTCGCTCCTTTTCTTACGGCTGCATCTGAATGCTGTAAAAAATCTCCATCTTCCCAAATTGGAACCCATTTCCAACCTGGCTTGTCGTGCTTGTATGCGAAGAGTGTTCCTTTGTTGAAGTTTCCAGGTTGCTCGGCAACGAACATTCCAAAGAAACCAGGAGTGGCATCAGGCCCAAGGTAAACGACTTTGTTTCCTGGTGCTACCGCTCCACCTTCAAAAGGCTGTCTTCCCCAGTTGTACTGCTTTCTGATCGCTTTTGCTTCTCTTGGATCGATTTCTACCATCCAGTTGAAGTTTTCATACTTCTTAAGACGTTTTCCATCCCAACCTGGGATATCAGAAGAAACGGTAAAATCCGCAGTGTCTCTTACTCCATTGCCACCACCATAGATAGAACTGTTGCTAGATCGGAACCATTCCTCCGCCGTCCAAATACGGCCATCTACCACAGAACAAATTCCACCACAGTTCATTCCTGTTTCTCCTACCGTATTGGCAAAATCAACATTGAAGAATTTACCAGATCGTCCATCTGCCAAATCTTGATCCAAGATTTCCAAAGAACCATCTGCTGCTCGGTCTACTTTAAAGACGGTCATTCCACCTCCGTCTCCGAGGTTGTCATCTGACTGAATTCGCTCGTGGTTGATAGATACCCAACCTAAGCTTTGACCACTCTCATCTGGAGTGAAGCCAATGAAATCATGCCATTCCTTGGCAGGCACTTCTCCTGCTGGATTGCCATAAGTGGCAGTAGTTTGAACCATGTCTACTCCACCAACAAACAACACCTGAACCTCCAAAGGAGAAGGAGGCAATACCACCTCGGTAGGCGCATATCCTGCGGGAACAGAAATGGTTTCATTAAAAATTGTTTGGCCATAAGAATGCATAGCCATAAGAACAAATAAAGTAACGATACTTAGTCTCATGAAAACATTAATTAAAAGGGTTATAAAATAATTTAAATCGAGACGAAGATATTGCAAGAGGCTATCCAAAAAATTAAGCGTAGATTAAGGAATCATAAACAAAATCTGGAAAAGGAAATAGAAGATTAAATGCAGGTTAAGATTAGGAGCAGTGCCAATTAATTTACTTTTAGTTTATACTTAATTAACAAGTATTTTTTTAATTAGCTATTAGGTTTTAGATGGAAAAAGAATAACCCAGTGAAAACAAAATCTTCACTGGGTTATCTAAAAAAGGAAAAAAAGAATCATCAATGGTGAATCACCACTTTACGAGAGACGAGCAACTCTCCATTGCTCACACCGTATAATAAGTAAAATCCATTGGCATAATTTTGAGTAGAGGTAGTAATCGTAAAAAGGCCAGCCGGCGCATTTTCAGAGACCACTAAATTTTGTCTCTTCCCATAGACATCGGTGAGGTACAAGTCGATCTGCGCTGCCTCCGGCAGCTCCCAATTGATCGTCAGTTGATCACTCGCTGGGTTGGGGAAAACGTCTAACTTAGAAATAGCTGCTGGCTTTTCTTCCTCTGCTGGAATTGCCTTATACTGAATGGCGTCATTAGGAGCTTCGGTTTGAATTCCACTTCCGGTATTTGTACAAGGATTGAACCAGTAATAGACTTGCATTTTCCCATCTTCTCCTTTGTAAAAAGCCTGATCTTTGGTATTAACACGAATCGGACTAAGGTTGTCCACTTTAATTTCAGTTTGGGCTGGATTTAGCGTCAAATCATCGTACTCCCAATCTGTTCCTCCATTAGGGGAAGAAAAATGTCGGAGATAGCCAGCTCCATCTCGGTAAAAAATATGATTTGATGAGACGCTATTGATACCAATATCTCCGCCCACTTGATAATCATTAGATTCGCCACCGGGCCAGTCATGCTGCCAACTATCTGTAGGCGTCCAGAAGTAATATTGCATTTTACCATCTTTTCCTTTATAAAATACCTGATCCCAGCCATTGACTCGGATAGGACTACCCTTAGCGGCTTTTTGTTTATCAGGTTGCGACCACGAACTCAATGCGCCATGAATCCAAGTATTCCCATTATTTACAGAGCGATAATGTCGAATAAAACCAGAGGTGCTGCGGTAAAAAATCTGGTTATTCCCTCCCAAGGCATGAACCACAAAGGAACCAAGTACTGTATGATTATTATTCGGACTAAGCCATGCATGAATCCATTGATTACCAGTAGGTCGGAAATACTGCAATTTGTTATCCTGACCTTGGTAAAATACTTGTCCCCAAGTATTGATTTGAATAGTACTATTGGCAGCTACCCTTTGATTGAAGGTCGGGTTAGACAATCCCAAATCATCTTCTATCCAATTATTGTTGACAAGAGAAAAGCGATGGAGGTGGCCATTTTCATTGCGAAAGAATAAATCATCCGTAGCAGGGTCGATCGCAAAATCTCCAGAGACCGAATAATTGGCACTGGCTCCTCCTACCCAAGCATGGGTCCATTGTCCCGCTCCGCCGTTAGGACTCCAATAATAGTATTGCAGTCTGCCATCCACTCCGATATAGAAAACCTGATCTTGAGAATTGAGATGGATCGGACTCCCTTCAGCAATTCTATGCGATGGTGCTTGGTTCCAGTGGTTGAGCGCGCCATAAATAAAATTGGTATAGCTGCTTGGAAATAAATGGCGGATCATACCATTTTCGTTGCGGTAGAAAACTTGATTATTGTCATTAGGCGTTTGGATGCGAATATCGCCACCAACTAAACGGTCATTATCTCTTCCACCTGGCCAATCGTGTTGCCAACTACCGTTGCCAGGAGCTCCACCGATGTAGATAAGTTTAAATCCGTAGGATGGAGCAAAGGGCTCCGCCTCTGTTGTCCACTCCGTTGGGGTGAGTTTAGGAATGTTAATAGTCACATTTCCATCTGAGGCAAAAGCCACGGTTGTCAACTCATCAATAATGCCACCATCTTCGAGCGAACCATCTCCGTTGATATCATATTCAGGGTAAGTGCTATACCATTCTACTTGATAAAAACCAGTACACTGAAGATTGGAAATCGTCAAGGTTTCTCCCTCTAAACTTGGCACATCTTGATCCACTTGATTGGATTCAGATGTTCCTGAATTTGGTATCGAATTCGTAACATCAACACCAAAAGACCAACCACAGCCCGACGAAGAGGTTTGATTTGGATAATTGGTAGGCTCGGATCTCGCATTTGTAAACGCCGACGAGGATTGACCATGGACCACATTATACCAATAATAGAGCTTATTGTGTACCCAACCCAAAACCCGATTAGGATTTCGTAGAGCAAAGACCTGAATTCGCTCATTGTCACTAGTACTTATATCCTCTGTTAGGTAATCTTCATTAATTGCTAAACATTCACCATAGCGTTGCATAGCAAAACCAAATCGATCAAGAGGGTCTGGCAAGTCTGAGTTCGCAGGTCTAGACGGCGGATCATAATTCCATGGCGGATTATCGCGTTGCACAAATTCATCAAAGCTGACTTGGGCATTCGAAATGGGAAGAAAGGTATGTTCCTCGGAGTTGAAAGTTTCTCCCTCTAAGAAAATAGAAAGTGGACGATAATAACGTGGTCCTTTCCCATAGCAAGGATGGTTAAACTTAGTTAGGGAGCCATAGTTAAAACTGGTACCATAACTACCACTAAGAGCAGTTGACCAAATAGAATGATGAAGATGAGTTTCTCGTCTATCAGAAACCCAAGGACTTCCACCACCAGACTCGGTCATCGTAGTTGGTTTATTCCAATACTCCCTATTCCAAACATTTTCATAAGCAAACTGAAAATTTTGATTTAGGTCTCGAGTATAAACGTGGGCATTGGTAAAGTCAAAAATAGGATCAGCAATCACATCATCACTAGGAGAAGTAGAAGCAAAATCAATGGTCAACATTTTTCGTTCAAAAGAAATGTCTTGCAGATACTGTCCCATTTCTTTAAACCAAGCAAATAATTCCGGTTTGGTCTCCGCATAGCTTTTATTACCTGTGCAGTCAAAAAGAGGTTCCTCACATTTGGCATAAAACTCAGGTTCGTTCATCAAACTATAAGCAGCAATTGCGGTAGAATATCCCCAACGAGCAACCATATAACGGAGTCTCCTTTTGTACATTTCTTTTGCATCATCTTCCGCAAAAAACTGAAGCGGAATATCCAGTTGTAAAGGAGCCTGAGTATGGTAAGGATTTTCCGCCCATCCACCCGTTTGAGTAGAAAAATCTCTCCGTTCCAAATTGGTTACCCCCTTGGTGACAAAGTGAATATAGATATCCTGTGCCTGGCAATATTCAATCAGTTCATCCAGATCGAAAGATCTGTTTTGGTGAGAATCGTAATTACCCAAATACTCCCATTCAAATTCGTAGGTATGCGGTTCTATCCAGATTCTTACCATATTGCCACCATATGCTTTAAAGTCATCAATATTGCTTAAGTGTACTTTAAGGGTATTGGGATTGAAGCACCAACCTGGGCAATTTAGAGGATTGGGGCCAGGACAATCTGATGGAAAAACAGATTTTCCTCCAGCATTGACTTCTCCTCTCAAATCCTGCGCGATGGCAAAAAAGGAATCGCCATTTTTAAATTCTAAATAACGATTATTGCCAGAGACGCGAAGCGGGCCGGGATTATCAGAAACGATACATTCAAAAGTAAGTACCTCTGACTCGTAGGTGGTCACGCCTTCTTCTACCACCTTTACAGAGTATTCCCAATCCCCAATTTGATTCGGTGCAAAACGAATTCGCCAAGGACAAAGATTTTGTACTGGATGCCAATAAGGAGCTTGATCATTTTTGAGGAAAGGCTTATAATAAAAGCCATTGACATCATAGACCGTACCGGATGGGGAGGTAAATTTAGCCTCTATCGAAATCAGATTAGGATCATAAGGATTGACATAACCAATCTGCCCCGGACTTTCAAAATTGCGGTCTGCTAGATTAAAACCAACTTCATATTTTTCATAACGCAAAACTCCTTGTCCACCTCGCTTATCAACAACCGTCAAAGGATCGGGTGTACTTTCTTTGACACAGCCTGGCCATTCGGCGGCAGCAGGATGGCAATCGGGGTCTCCCTGACAAGGGTCATTTCCACAAGGAAGTCCTTCCTTTAAACAACAGGGATAATTGGGACAACCTTTTGTGCATTCCTTGTCGACTAGGGTTTCACAAGGAATAGTAGGATCAAAACAATCGGGATAATTTAGACAAGATTCGGTACAGTCATCTTTGTCTATTTGGCCAATGAGTATTTGTGGATTTCCGACTAAAAGAATCCCGAAAAAAAGGAATACCATTAGTCGCCTAAGGTTTAGAATATTCATAGTCATATTTTTGAACAGTGAGAAAATAAATAGTTGCCATCCTTCAAAAGAAGGATTACTACTAGCCCGTTCTTTTAGGTAGCAATAGGTAATCGTAAAATAGTCGGAAACTTGAAAAATAAATTCTTGGGAAAAAAAAGAACTCGAGCAAAAATCTTATTGCTAAAAATAA
Organism: uncultured Saprospiraceae bacterium; assembly: GCA_964419315.1. Lineage (GTDB taxonomy): Bacteria > Bacteroidota > Bacteroidia > Chitinophagales > Saprospiraceae > CALLVY01. The sequence goes on from CAYQRA010000104.1 coordinate 7,851, forward strand.
ATCTCCTGTTTTTTGTCACTTTTCAAAAAGAGATTCCATTCTATAAGAGTAACGACCTATCCAACAACTAAACAGCTGTTCTAGACCAGAACAGCTAGATTCTCCTTAAAAGTGATTTTAAACGTATATCCAAAAATGGTAAACCTTTTTACCGTATTCTTTATAAAACTCCCAATATATAATTATGAAAAAATTACAACTTTTTACACTCTTTCTGCTATTGGCCTGTTCGAGTGTTTTTGCCCAATCCATTCAATGCTTTGAATTGCTGGGTAAAGAAGCCCTTCCATCTGAGATGGATTGCTTTCGTTATGATTTTCCTTTCTTTCTAAAATTAAAGGAATTTGATCCTACTATCACAGAGTTTACGACTTGTGAATTCACGATCCAAGGTCACCTAGAAGGAGGTAGTATTAATGAGAATTTAAGTTTATCACAAGTCCACCCTAATCTTATGGTTGGAGATCTCACTTTCAGTGGGAATGATTTTCAGTATGAATTTATTGGTAATCCTGGTGACATAACCATTCCTCTTGGTAGCGCCAACAACTTGATTACCATTACGGGACAAGGCTTACCGGGAGAACACCTAAATCTCGTCATAGATAATGTTATATTTTTTGTTGAATGTGCCGGTACTCAATGTAACTTTGAATCCAGTAATGCAAATGAATTTTTCGGTCATCCTGGTCAAACCATACCTATGGCTCCTGACTGTTCCAATAGCGATTGGGAAGTAGCATTGGGCAATGAAATCATCAATGGCGACTTGGTCAGAATTCCTGTGGCACTCAATAGTAGTAATGGTTTGAGCCTTAGTGAACTCGACTTTTCTTTTTCCGTTTCTGACCTTTATGATATTGCAAATATTGATGTACAAGCAACGCTAGATTCTTATAATGGTCCTGGCGTATTGCAATTCGATAACGGTGTATTTTATCTCCACGAGGTGTCTGCCTCCAATACGCCTTTGTTTTATCCTGATGGAGCCGTCCTTTTTGAAATTTGGTTGACTTCCTTTGCAGGAACTACCGTAAATGTAGATTTTGATTTTGCGCGAATGAAAGATTTCCATACCGACGAATGTTGCGCTCCAGAAATTGTTAGTAATCCAGTAATCATTCCTGGTGATCCTCCATGTGTCAATCCAGAAGTAATTTTCAGAGTTAGCGAGCCCAAAAATGGTGGTGATTGTAGCGTTAGATACATCGTCTCTTTAGTGGAAACCCAGTCCCTATTCGATGTCTTTAGCATGAGAATGGAATTGGAGGTTAACCTTGGTGCTGGAATGACGATCAACAGTATCAATTCTCTATTCTGCCCTGGCCCAAGTATTTGTCCTTCCTTCTCCAATTTTAACGATTGTTTGGATGTAGATGGAACAACCATTGAATATGGCTTTTGCGAAGTAGGTGGACAATTATTACCAGGTGGAGTTCCCCTTTTTGAAATAATAGTGGATGGGGATTTTGAAGATTGTGTGAATAGCATCGTATTTAACGAAGCCGAAATATCTTTGGTAGGATCTAGTACTTGTACACCACTCGTTGAGGAGGCCGGAGAGTTTTGCCTAATGGGAATCGCTGGAGAAGTATTGAATCACTGTGATGATGAACCTGTGGCAGATGTTACTATTCGGGCTACTCCAAACAGCGCTGCTTGTTCTGCTCATCAAACCAGCACTGACGCAGATGGTGCTTATGCACAATGTACTTGTAATGAAGCCGGAACCACTTATAACGTAGTCCCTAGCAAAGATGGAGAAGACATCTGCGGTGTAAGTACGCTTGACCTCGTATTGATCCAGAGACATCTCCTCGGATTACAACTATTTGATTCTCCTTATCAAATAATTGCCTCTGATGTCAATTGTGATGATAAGGTTGCGGCAAGTGACCTACTTACCCTAAGAAAATTAATCTTAGGTATCTTTGCTGAATTACCAAATTGTGACAGCTGGGATTTTGTGGATGCGGCCTATATTTTCCCTGACCCTCAAGATCCTTTCAACCCACTTTACCCAGACTATGTAGATGTCGTACTCCCAGATAGCGAAGCTAATTTTGTAGGAATAAAATTGGGAGATGTAAATTGCAGTGGTGATGATTGTGGATCTGGACTTGTTGGAGGAGGAAATTCAGGAGACATTAAAGTGGTCTGTGATGTAGTCAGCGTCAAAAAAGGAGAGGAATTTGAATTGCCCTTCAAAGGCCATGGTTTCAACCCAATGGTAGCTTATCAAATGGGGATTAAATTCAATACCGATCTATTGAAATTTGCAGAGGTGGTATCTGGAAATGTTTCCAATTTCTCTACAGATAATTTTGGTTTAGAAGAGGTAGGAGAAGGAGCGATAAGAACCAGTTGGTTACCAGAAAATGGAGAACCAGGAATAATTACGGATGGAGATGTTCTTTTCTCTATCAAATTTATTGCGCTCAATGATATTCCTGATCTCAGCGAAGTGATCACAGCAGCCAATGAAATAATGGCCTGCGAAGCCTATATGCCTTCTACAAGAACTTTTGGGATAAAATTGATTTTTACAGAAGGCGGTGGCCGAGGAAATGGAAAAGGGAAAGGACGGTCTAGCCAAGTGGAAAGCATCGGCCTTGATTTAACGGTTTATCCAAACCCAATCGCAGGAAATGAAGTTTACTTCACTTTTGATTTGCCGCAGGCAAACCATACCAGCTTGCGTATTTATGATCTTCTCGGAAAAGTTGTTTACCAGCAAACCATCGAACGCCCTGCAGGCTTCCAACAGATTATTGTAAATGGATTAGAACAATTAGCTAGTGGGGTCTATACCTACAGTTTCGAAACGGAACAAGAAATTCAGACTGGCAAAATTGTTAAACGATAAGATACTTTTTATCAAAAAATAGTAGGCATCAGTCCAATCGGGCTGATGCCTTTTTTATTTGAGAACCGACAATGTTCACTCTGCAAAAAAAGATAGATACCTCAACAAGCGAGTTCCAGCCCAATATTTTTTTTCAAAATTAGTGTAAAATCCAAGCTTCCTCCAAAATCCTATATTAGCTTATTCTATACCCTATCCATTTAGTTTTACCAAACTCTAGGAAAGCAAAAGACGAGGACTTTTCTACCTTGTAGGTTATAATAAAAATAACCATATAAAACGATCATGATATTTACTAATCGTAACCAACACGCAAGTGTATCATTAATAAATATTAGGAGAAATCGAAGATTCACGAACACAGCTTAAACATTAAAGTGGTCGTCAGTAAAGCGGTTACCTAGTTGCAGATATTTTTCTGCATATTTCAAATTGCGGAAAATCTTAAACCGATGAAAAAACCCCTACTCCTCGCAAGCCTGATCCTGATCCTGCTTAGCATTTTTACGACTTGTAAAGAAGAACTTCCCATCGTAGAGCCTTTCGATAGAAAGAAGATGCTTGAAAATTGGGCAGATCAAATGATCCTGCCTGCGCAAAAAGCTTTTAACACCACCACTAAAACCTTACATACGCAAGCTCAAACTTTTGTCAATGCCCCTAGCCTTGCCAATCTGGAAGCGATCAGGGAAGCTTGGTTAGCATCCTACCTAGCGTGGCAACACGTTCCTTATTTTACCCCTCAGCCTCGAGAAGGTCCAATAAAGTATGAGGAGCTAGATGAAATAGCCCTATTGTATTTTGGTACCAATGTCTATCCTACAGATACTCAAAGTGTAAAAGAATTCATCAACTCCGCAGATTTTAATGCAAGTATCCGACAGCAAAATGTACAAGGATTACCTGCTTTGGAATACCTGCTTTATGGTTTAGCCCCAACCGATAACGGTATCCTTGCCTATTATAAGGAGACTGCTCTTGATGCGGAAAAACACCAACAATATTTATTGTTTTTGACAGACCGACTCCAATCGGTATCTGATGCAGCGCTCTCCAAATGGGCCAATGGCTATAGGGATAAATTTGTAAGCAATATTATCCAAGAGACGAATGATTGTGCAAGAAAACTAATCGTTGACTATGCTGATTTTTTTATTGCTGAAATAGTATCTAGAAAGTTGGGGGCTCCCATCGGCCACCCTAGTCTGATCTGTGGTAGTTGTGATTATATACCGCCCAACAAGTTTTTAGTAGAAGGAACATTCAGTAGAATTCATTCAAAAACCCTACTCTTAGAATCGCTAAATGCAGCACAGGATTTCTACAACGGTGTCCCCTTTGGGAGCACCTGTGGAGAAGGCAGCAGAAGTATCTATCAGTATCTGTATAACCTCCAAGCCCTTGACATAAAAACAGGAGAAAAATTATACGATTTGATCAATAATAAATTTGATTTGGCTAGAGCCGAGATTGAACTATTGGGTGATGATTTGGGATATGAAGCGGAAAACAACAAGAAACAGGTCTATGATGTTTATCTACTTATGGTGGAAAATTGGACGACTCTTTATTGGGGTATGGAAGATGCTTTGGGGCTACACGATAGCTATAACTTTAATAGAAAAAGATTTTTTTGTCCGTAAAAACTCAAGAAGAAAACTCCAAAGATTACCTGCTAAAACAAACTGTTCGTTACGACTTACAAATCGTAGACAGATCAAGGTTGAGGTCTCCGACC
>CAYQRA010000105.1:0-12435 GCA_964419315.1 uncultured Saprospiraceae bacterium
ACACAAATAAAAACTTCCCACTTTCGTATATTTTCTCATCATTTGCAAAAATCTCTCCTCCATTCTTCATATTTGCGATCATATCCCAGTGAATTGAGGACTTATTTTGCCCTCCACACTGTAAATACGACTGTCCGATGGCCATGTGTACGGTACCACCGATTTTCTCATCAAAGAGAATATTCTTAGTGAAACGGTTAATTCCGTAATTAGTTCCAACAGCAGCCTCTCCAAATCGTCGAGTCCCTTCGATTTCAAAGATTTTATCTAAAAAATCCTGCCCCCGCTTCGCTTCCCACTTTTCGATGAGTCCTTCTTTAACCCAAAGGGTAACTCCTTCTACCTCGTGGCCCATATATACCGCTGGATAAGAAAAATGGATTACCCCATTAACTGAATTTTCTACCGGTGAAGTATAAACTTCGCCAGAAGGCATGTTTGTTTGTCCATCAGAATTGATCCAAGTACGGTCTTTTGTCGAAAATTCGATATCGATACCTTCTCCTTTATAACGTATTTTTTCTCGGCTATTGAGTACATCAACTATCTGTTGTTGAGATTTCCTCACGTTGAGCCATTCTGCAATCGGATCTTCTGCATATAAATGACAAGCGCCATAGACAAATTGTTCATATTCTTCCAAAGACATCTTCGCATTTTGGGCAGCTGCGTCTGTCGGATATTGGCAAAGACTCCTTTTTAGTTCGCGCGTAGCGGTACGACTAAAGTAGGTCGAATTGAGATCTGCGGTCGCTGCACTGCGGATTTTTGCTTTATCTGGACTAGTCCCTTGGGACTCAAATAAATTAAAGGGTGCTCGGATATAGAGATAGGCCTCGTATTCTTCCATTGCTTTGCGGTAGCTCGGCTTGATGTACCGAAGTTGCTCTTCATTCGCCTCTGTAAAAAAGATTCGATTCTTTTCTCTAAAATCAAATTCTACCTCCATATGTCCTCCTTGTCGCAGCGTTTCTCGGTAAACTTCCTTTACCAATGGCTCCGCCAAAGTAGAGGTTCGCACATATAAACGATCTCCTGGTTTAATTTCCAAACAATAGTTGATCAGTAAGTTAGCGTATTTTTTTAGCATTAAGGATTAAGTTTTTGTTATCAATTACTGATCCTACCAAGTTTTTACCTGATAAGGATAGCGAATCTCGTATTGATCTCTTACCAGCTTAGTAAGCCTTGCTCGCATGCCATCCATGTTTTCCTTGGTGAGGGCGGAAATAAAAATATTATCGTGCTCAAATTCATTTTTTAGGTTTTCCTTGAGCTCTGCCTCGATTTCCTTTTTCGTTTCTTCTTCTAGGTAATCATCGAAATACAATTTCCGGTAACGATCAATTTTATTAAATATCATCAAGGTCGGTTTTTCCTGAACATCCAAGTCTTGTAAAGTCTTACTGACCGTTTTAATTTGATCTTCATATTGTGGATGAGAAATATCTACGACGTGTAACAGGACATCACTTTCGCGAACCTCGTCGAGGGTAGATTTAAAGCTTTCAATAAGGTGGTGAGGAAGTTTTCTGATAAAACCAACAGTATCGGAAAGTAAAAAAGGCATGGTTTCAAAAACAACCTTGCGAACGGTCGTATCGAGGGTGGCAAATAATTTGTTTTCCGCAAAGACATCAGATTTACTCAATTGATTCATCAGCGTAGATTTTCCTACATTGGTATATCCGACTAATGCGACCCTGATGAGATTGCCTCGGTTTTTTCTACGCGTACGATTTTGTTGATCAATTTTGTCCAACTTCTTTTTGAGGAAAGAAATTTGATCGCGCACCATCCGTCTATCCGTTTCAATCTCTTTCTCCCCAGGACCCCGCATACCAATACCTCCACGCTGGCGCTCCAAGTGCGTCCAAAGTCCTCGCAGGCGAGGCAAGAGGTATTGCATCTGCGCCAATTCTACCTGAGTCTTCGCTTGAGCGGTTTGGGCTCTATTGGCAAAGATATCGAGGATAAGACTAGAGCGATCTACGATTTTTACTTTCATCAACTCTTCGAGAATACTCGTTTGTTTTCCACTCAAGTCATCATCAAAAATCACCAAAGAAATATCTGGATGATCCTCGATGTATTGGCGGATTTCCTCTGCTTTTCCCGAACCGATAAAGGTTCTACGATCTGGGTGAGCCAGCTTTTGAGTAAAGGTCTTTTTGGTAACCGCCCCTGCCGTTCTGGCGAGAAACTCCAATTCAGAAAGATATTCTTTTACTTGTTCTTCTGTTTGAACCTCGTGGATCAATCCGACCAATATCGCATACTCCGTTTTTTTTCGAATCCCTTTCCGCTCCTTTTCTCCAAAATTCCATTCGTTCGCCATATTTTGATTTTATAACCTGGTGCGCAGTTTAAGGCTGTACGCCAGATGGTGTCTATTTTTAGATTTTGTATTCTCTATATCTGGAGTATTGTTTTCCAGGTTTTGAGCCATTAAAGTCAACACAAAAGTACCTTCATTCGTTCCCAAAGCATTCCATTAACGCCTGACCCAATCCGTTGGATTCAAGCGCACCTTATCTCTCCACACTTCAAAGTGTACTTCCGATTTGCCACTTTTCCCATCAATCGCCACCTGTCCAAGAGCTTGCTGCATATTTACCGTTTCCCCTCTTTTGACCAATATATTTTCCAAATTAGAGTAGACGGTGTAATAATTACCATGTCGGAGGATGACCATGTAATGATGGCCCGGAATAAATTGGGTGCCCACGACTTCTCCTTGGAAGACGGCTTTTACTGTAGCATTTTGCTGGGTTTGGATATCAATTCCATTATTGGTAATCTGTATTTTTTTCAGCGTAGGGTGGGCTTGTTTGCCAAAATAACTAGTGATTACCCCACTTGCGACTGGCCAAGGCAATTGGCCTCTGCTACCATTGAAAACACTCGTTAGGGCCGTCGCACTTTTGCTGGCAGTACTACTATTGGTGTTTGTATAACTTCGGGTAGGCCTGCGAGGTGCTGGCGCAGCTGGACTTCTAGCAGTATTGGGAGCAGGTTTATTGTTGACTAAAGGCGGACTAGCCGTAGCGGCCAATGCTTCTGGTTGTCGTGCTTTTTTTCTTTGTGCTACAATTTCATTGCGGATGGTGTTTTCAATAGCTGTATTGAGTTTTTTATGTGCTTTGCGTTTACTGGCCAATTGGGTACGCAGACGGGTTTCGTCTTGGCGGAGGTTTTTAAGGATACTTCCTTTAACCACCATCTCTTCTTCCAGAATAACCTTTTGTTCTTGACCAGAAGCCATTAAAAGTTCCTTGTCTTCTCGTTGAATCTCGAGTTGTTGAATTTTTTCCGAAAGGGTAGACTGCGTACCGATGATGAGGCGAGCCTGTTTTTTTCGGTAATTATCGTATTGCTTGATGTATTGCCATCGTTTGATAGCGTCATTGAATCCATCTGCAGAAAAGATAAAGAGCAATTTACTATTGCTCATTTTTAGGCGTTGCGCTTTCCGAGCCATCATGGCGTATTCTTCCTCTAGTCGCTGGATATCTTCGTGGAGCGATTGAACCACTTCTGTGTTTCGTTGAATGTTACTTTCCACCAAAACGACTTCTTCTTCAAGAGTGGATAATAATGCTTCCCGTGTTTGGATTTGGCTCTTTAGCGCCACATAACGATCCAAAGCTGCGGCTCGACTTTTAGCTTTTTGATTGAGTAGGGAAGAGGTAACTTTGATATCGTCGATGAGTTTTTTTCGACGCGTTTCTAACTCCTTGCGATTTTGAGCATCTGCGGATGGAAGGAATAAAACCATGACTAAAAACAGTCCCAAGATAGTGCGAGTAGCCTTTGCAAGCATTGTTATACTAGGAGTCGGCATCGAACTCGAAGGTTTAGCGCATTTCAGTATATTTAGAAGGAATATCAAATTGAATTTTCTTCGGGACGTTTAGGTCTATTTTTAAAAATTTTAGTACCAAACCCATGGAGCCAGTACTTTTACTATCTATGCTAAAGTTACGAAAATACGGAAAATTTACATACTTGGCATCTCCTCCAAATTCTTCTTGGTCAATTCGTACTTCCCAGTTTTCGCTAGGTGAATCTACTCGGATATTTTCCAGCAAATAGGTCAAGCCGTTCAAAGTATAAGTTGTATTTACGCCAGACTGCTCGCCGGATAGCAAATGTTGGATTTTATCGACTTCTGCTTCGAGTCCCTCTGCCTCTACCATTACGGCATTTCCGAGGATAAGTTCCTGTAAATCTGTGAAATCGAGCGGTAAGTTAAACTGTTTTTTGAGGTAAGTCAAATCCCAAATGGCATATTCTCGCGTCAATCGATTGAGGAAATAAATAGAATCTGGGGTGATTTTTACCCGAGCGGCTTCAATCCCCAATTTTTTGACATTCATCCAAATGATGCTGTCTTTGCGCATCCGTATAGTGGTGGACGCTTTTAGGCGTTGTCCATCCCCATTAAATTCGAGTTTGGCTTTCCCTTCAAACCAATCTGCTTCGACCCGATTCTGTTCTAGTTTTTTGATCAAAAAAGCAGACGACTTTTTGCGCAACTTCCCTTTCTCGATCTGCCGCGCAGGATTACAAGCAGGGAGTAAAAGGGCACAAAAGAAAAAACAGGAAAGATAAGATAGCCAAGAATATTTCAAAATGCTAGCGGTATTGGTGAATAGAGATAGAACGCTGCGAAATTAGGAAAATTATTTGAGAGGGGGATTAGGGGGATTTATTGGGCGCAGATAGAAATGACTTTAAAGGTCTGTCGATGCCCTAATTTTCCCTTCTGGAATGAAATTCTAAGAAGATCTATTGGTATTTTACGATGTACCAAATTTTCCTAATCAGGAAAAGAACCACTTCTGTTAAAATACCTATCTTGATCTCTATCTTAGTTTCAAGAGTAGGGGAGGTTTATGACCTCCATTGGAACGAAAAAGTTTTAAGGATAGTTTGAGGTATGGCAACGAATATAAGGCGTTCCAGTCCTTGTACTATCTAGGATATTCATTGAACTTGTTTAAGAATAGACAGATGATTTATTTGCAATCCATTGAGTTCCAATACTTCAGCTAATTTTTTTCACCGTAGCTATGGCTACGAAAAAAAAATGGAGCTTCGTCTTGAAAATCAAGCGCTTACAACTAATTTCAACCTCCATTTTTAAACAAGTTCATTAGGAAGAAAAATATAATACAAAAAAATGAAAGATAAAATCAAAAAATACCTAGCCGAAATCGAAGAAGAAAAACAGGTGAAAATCCTGTGGGCTTGTGAGACTGGTTCTAGAGCTTGGGGCTTTCCATCGACCGATAGTGATTATGACATCCGATTGATTTATGTGCATAAAAAAGATTGGTACTTAAGTTTGACAAACCAAAAAGATAGCATAGAACGAATGTTGGATAATAAGGAGATTGATATAGCGGGTTGGGATTTAAAAAAATCATTAACCTTACTTAAAAAATCTAATGCTTCTTTTTTGGAAAGAATTCAATCTCCGATTATTTATCAGGCTGATGATGCCTTTATTTCAGAATTATTGGAGATAAGCAGTTCCTTTTATTCCAAGATTGCCACCATGCACCATTACTTAAGCATGGCCAAGAAATTTATAGAGGAGTTGGAAGCGAAGGAAGAATTTAAACTAAAGAAATTTTTCTACACCCTGCGTTCTGCAATGGTTTGTAAGTGGATCATAGAAAAAGAAAAGATGCCGCCAATAGCGTTTGAGAAGATCTATAAAAATTTATCATTGGACGAGAATTTGATCCGTCGAATAGAGGAATTGATCGCGATGAAAAGTAAGGTGGATGAAGCTTATTTTCACAAAGGCGAAGAAGAACTTATTACTTTTATCAAATCGTGTATCAAACAAAGCGAAGCAGGGAAAAATTCACTTCCTTCGGCCAAAGGAGCGGTTCAAGCATTAAACGAGCTTTTTAGAAAATACATCTCTAAATATGACCATTGAGGAATTGAGAAATAGCGGTTTGATTATTCTGGAATGCATCAGCGGAAGCAAAGCTTATGGTTTGGATACGCCTACTTCTGATACCGATATCAAGGGCGTATTTCTATTGCCTAAGAAAGATTTTTATGGCTTAAATTATATCCCTCAGGTCAATGATGAATCGAATGATGTCGTCTTTTATGAACTAGGAAGGTTTTTGGAATTATTGGCTTTGAATAACCCAAATATTTTGGAATTGCTCAATACGCCGGAGGAATTTGTTTTGTACAAACATCCTTTTTTAGAGGAGCTGGACGCTTCGCTGATTTTATCTAAACTTTGTCAAAATACTTTTGGGAAATTTGCTTTGTCCCAAATTAAAAAGGCTAAAGGTTTAAAGAAGAAAATAGTGAATCCGGTAGAGAAAGAAAGAAAAAGTGTTTTGGAATTTTGCTATGTCAACCATGAAAATGCTTCGATTTCACTTATGAAATTTTTAGCCAATAAAGGCTGGAAACAAGAAGCTTGTGGCTTGGCAAGTATCGCCCATATGAAAGGTCTTTATGGATTGTTTTACAGCGAAAAGAATAAATACCGAGGGATTATTAAAAATGAAAATTCCAACGAAGTTGTGTTGAGTTCTATTCCTAAAGGAGAAAGCCAGGAATGTTTACTGTATTTTAATCAAGATGGTTATTCCGTTTATTGTAAGCAATACAGAGAATATTGGGAATGGGTGGAAAACAGAAATGAAGAACGGTATAAAAATACGAAGCACCACGGGAAAAATTATGATTCTAAAAATATGATGCATACTTTTCGTCTCTTGGAGATGGCGATTGAAATCGCGAATGAACAAAAAGTGAATGTCAAAAGAAGCGACCGTGAATTTTTGTTGAAGGTAAAGTCAGGGGCTTTTGAATATGAAGAATTGATCAAATTGGCGGATGAAAAACAAATAGAAATGGAAAAGGCTTTTGCCCAATCGACCTTACAGGAGCGACCCAATGTAGCTTTGATAAAGCAAATGGCATTTGCATGGAGAGATCGGTTTTATCAGGAAGGTTTTTGTAATAAAAGCCTATAATTAGCACAGAAGAATAGAAACTAAAATCACCTAAAATAGGAATCTCTTACTTACATTCCTGATAGACTTATTTATCTTTTTCTCTCTCTAAAAAAAGCGCTCTACCTTCGCGACCAAAACCACATCCGGTTGCATGTCATCCACAAATTTTTGATCATAATCCGACCAAATAAAATTGGATTGTTGGAAGTGTAAAGAAATAAAAGGAATCAAAGCAGTCGTATAAGAATCTCTAAAAACGATAATCATTTGTTCCGAATCGGTAAAATTATTTTCCATTCTACGCATCCAATTCGCCTTGACTTTTCTCAGTTGATGGTCTTTGTTTTTTAAGGTGAAAATGGGTTGCAGTTCTTTGATTTGATCGCTATTGCACAATCCTGCAATCTCCAATAAATCCCCTTGGGAAGTCTCTTCCCAAGTGAGGTCAAAATCACTTAGTTGGTAAGGGACAAGTCCCATTGTTTGTATCAATTGTTGATAGGCGAAGAAAGCGCCAAAGCTGTTCCAATGCGTATCGTGCTTATGATAGATCCGTTGTTTGTCTTTTTGGGCAAGCAGTGTTTTACGTACGTCAATAATTTCTAAAGGTACTTCTTGCGTGTCGAGGTATTGGAGTACCTGATCAATTTTAGAAAGGGTATCTCTTTTTTGCAAAGCCATCTGAGTTGGAAGATAGGCTGGATAGATGGTAGATTTATTAGGGAAAACCGCTTGGTAGTAGGAAATGCCAAGGCTGTCGAGTTTGGCTTTTCGGCTAGTCCAAGTTTCAACTTCTTGGGCGAGTTCTGTTTCCTTTAAGAGGTTGGTTTTAGCAAAACTTTGCAGGGTATTATTGGCGACATAATAAAACCAATCGTCTTGGCCAATGACGGCATCTTGGGGTTTGGGCGAAGCACCCAAGAAAGTATATTTGAGATAAGCATTCCAGTGATTAAGCTGATTTCTAAAACTAAAATGGTCGTTATAATAGTCTTCGAAATTATGGAGGAAATCTTTGGAAAACTGGAACTCCGTTAGAGGAGTCAATTCCCTTTTTTCACAACTGGGATAATCTTCAAAATCCAAGACCATACCCAAGCTTGGCAGCAAAAGGAAAACCAAAAGTAAGCAACAATAAGCGGCTTTGATGACGGTGGCCATAGGACTTAGAATTTGAAGTAAATAAATGGATCATGCGTCGCAATGGATAATTCCAAAATACAATACATGAAAAGCAAAAGATATACGGTACAAGTAAGGACTAGATTTAGATGGCTAGAGATTGGGAGTTGGGAAAATCGCTGTGCTAGGTAGCTACGCAATGGGGTCGCTAATAAAATACTGATTAGGAGTAGGGCGATGCCATATGGATTGAGATAGATGATCGGAAAGAAATCTCCAGTATTGGAAAAAGAAAACAATCGACCGATGAAGTCAATAGCTTCGCTAAAAGAAGCAATGCGAAAAAATACCCAAGCGAGCGAAACGACTAGTAAAGTGTAGAGGTGTTGAAAGACCTGTGGAACCCTTGGGAAATATTTGTTCAAGCTGCGTTCCAAAATCAAAAAAGCGCCGTGCAACATTCCCCAAATAATAAAGTTATAACTGGCACCATGCCACATGCCCGTTACCAAAAAAACTAAAATTAAATTTAGATAAGTTCTACCCGCTCCTTTGCGATTTCCACCCAAGGGAATGTATAGATAATTTTTAAACCAAGTAGACAAAGAAATATGCCAACGCTGCCAAAATTCTCGGATGGATTTGGCAATATAAGGATGCTCAAAATTCTCAGGGATTTTAAAACCCATGATCAGCCCCAGACCAATCGCCATGTCAGAGTAACCCGAAAAGTCATAATAAATTTGTAGACTATAAGCCAGTACACCCAGCCATGCGACCGCAGCAGGTAGCGTATGGATATCAGCGGTAAAAATATAATCCGCTAAGAGGGCAAAATTGTTTGCTAAGATTACCTTTTTGGCCAAGCCACGGATAAATTTGAAAGTGCCTTCGGTCGTTTGGTCGAGGTGGATACTTCGCTTGGAAAGGTATTGGGCAATTTCGTTGAACTTGACAATTGGGCCAGCAATCAGTTGTGGAAAAAAGGCAATGTACAATCCTAGTTTTACGGGACTTTTCTCTGCTGGCTGAACCCTGCGATACACATCAATGATATAAGAAATGCCCTGAAAAGTAAAGAAAGAGATTCCGATGGGCAAAGCAATATCTGCGTAAATACCCTCCGGTATAAAAGCCGCTAAGCCCGTACTTTCTATCAAAAAACCAAAATATTTATAATAGAGCAATAGCAATAAATTACCCGTTACTCCAATCCCTAATACCGTTTTTTGTAAGCTTGTATTTTCTTTTTTAAAATTCAACAACAAGCCAAAAGCATAATTCCAAAGGATAGAACCGACCAATAAAATAGTCAGAAAACCTTCTCCTGAAAAATAAAAAAATAGGCTGGCGATTAGCAAAAATAGGTTGCTGGTTTTTAGAGGTAAAAACCGATTGATCACCAATACGATGGGTAGAAATAGAAATAAAAAAAGAAAAGAGCTGAAAATCATTTCACCTAAGAATTAGCTTCAAATGTAAGCTAATTTTAGACAAGCTCTAAGAAGAAATTGAAAATTGAATATTCCTTGATGGATATTGATTATTTCGACTACTGTTCCTCCACCCCAGATTCTTGAATTTTTTTCTGTAGGTCTTTAGACTCCGAACCTCTATCCAAGGCTTTTTTCCAGTATCGAACAGCATTAACTTTATCGTTTGTCGCAAAAAGCAAATCTCCGTAATGCTCCAAAATAGCTGGGCTTTTTTCTCCATCACTAGCCAGGGCTTTGTTTAACCAAGTTTTAGATTCAGAATATTCTTTTCTTTTAAACAAGACAAAACCATAGGTGTCCTGAAAGACCGCTTGATTAGGAACCAGTTCGTTGGCTAAGGCAGCCATGTCCTTTGCTTTGTCTAAATTTTTATCAACAAAGGCTAGGTGAAAACTATAGTCGCTGAGTAAATTGGGTTCCTTGGGGTTGAGCGCAAGGGCATCTTCAAAAGATTTAAAAGACTTGTCAAAAGCTTTGGTTTGAAAATAAGCCTTGGCCAAACGATGGAATAAATCGAATTGGAGGAATGGTTTTTTACGAGACATCATCAATGCCTGTTGGTATTCACTAATGGCTTTTTTGTAAGCTTTTTTATTGCTCTGCGCAATCCCTTGAAAATAGTAGGCCATGGCTTGATTGGGGAAAAGGTCAATGGCATCCATGGAGTATTTGTCGAGTAGACTATTGTCATTGATCTCTAATGCGATATACATCACTTGTTCCCAAATAGGAAATACACTATCGTCTAATTCAATGGCTTTTTGAAATTTGCTGAGGGCTTCTTCCTTTTGACCAGTATGGTATAAAAGATCGCCATAAGCCGAAAAGCTTTTGGCCTCATTGGGGTGTACCCTGGCAAGGATATCGGTCAATTCTAGCGCAGTATTGGCCAGTTCCGTATCATTATTTTCTACCACCTTTGATATATAAGGCATCAATTCTTTGATCTTATAATCAATGTCTAAATCTCCTTTTTCGAAGATGGGTTTTAAGGATTGTAGATAAGCCACATCTTTACTTCCACCCTTGGAAGAACTGGCCAAAGCGATTTTAGCTCGGGTGTCATTAGGGTCGATTTCCAATATTTTGGAATACTCTTTTTTGGCCAAATCGAGCTGAGTCGTTTGTTCGTAAAAAGAAGCTAATGCGTATCGGTAACTTACTTGGGAAGGATAAGCTTTAATCAAATTATTCAACTCAATGGCTGCTTTTTTGGAGTTTCCTTGTCCAAGGTATAATCGATGTTTTTTCTGGGAAACTTCTTCGGAAATTCCAATGCGTTTTTCGAGATCATCGTAAACTTTGATCGCTCGAGAAGGGTCTTTGGCTTTTACCAAATAGTAGGCCCATTTGTGGAAATAGATGTCAAGATTGGGGTCATCCTTACTTAGATCTTCGTAGACTTTTGCCGCATCTTTATACGCCCCTTTCTTTTCATAGACATCTCCCAAAAACATCCGATACCACATATTGCTATCATCATACTTAATCGCCTGTTGGATGGCCGTTAGTGCCTCAGAATCTTTATCTAGCACATCGTAGATACGCGCCAATTCATAAAAAGCTGCATGGTTTTTTGCATCTCTTTTGATGACTTCTTGATAGAGATAGGCGGCATTTTCATAATTGCCCAAAATCTTTTCCCGGTTGGCCTCGATAAAAACCTTTTGGGTGCTGACCTCTTCTTCCGAAGTGCGTTTGACTTCCTGCGCAAAGCTTGCGCTATTTGCTCCGAATAAGAACAAACACAAAAGGAAGTGATATCGCAAAAAGCTACAATTCATAATTAGTTGTTGATGAGTGAAATGCTCATGAAACGCCAAGGTTTAACTATGCGTACAATAATCGCCAAGGCTAATTTCCGATTTTTTTCCCGAATATTCAACATGATTACCTAGCATCGAATCATCAAGGTTGGCATCGTTTACGGAAGTATCGGATTGAATGACACTATTGCGAATAACGGAATTTTCTACACTGGAATTGTCTCCAATGGATACGAAAGGTCCAACGACGGAATTTTTAAGGCTTACATTCTCTCCAATTTTGCAGGGAGGAATGATAATACTGTTCTCGTTCTTTAAAGAAGCAGCAAGGAGGGAGTCGGCATCTGCTAACTCCAACATGCGTTTATTGGTATGCAATACATTTTGTCGATTGCCACAATCTAGCCACTCATCAATTTCTGCTGCTTTAAAACGAGTTCCTTTCTCTTTAAGCAATTCCAAGGCTGTTGTAATCTGAAATTCGCCTTTGTCTGTTATGTTATTATCTAGCATGTGTTGGATTTCATCGCGTAAATCTTCTCCACGCTTAAAATAGTAAAGCCCAACGATGGCCAAATCAGAAACAAAGACAGGTGATTTTTCAACAAACTCAGTGATGATTTGGTTGTCATCTGTTTTGATTACTCCAAAACTAGAAGGATCTTCCACCTTTTTAGCCCAAATTAGACCATCGGCATCGGTATCGTAATCAAATTTAGCTTGAAAGAGGGTATCCGCGAAAGCCACCATACAAGGGCCACTCAGGCTATCGCTAGCACAAGAAATTGCATGCGCTGGCCCCAAAGGTCGATCTTGATAATAAATAGAGCCTTTGGCGCCCAGTCCTTCTGCAATTTGTACCAAATGCTTTTCTGCTGCTTCTCCAAAATCTCCAATAATAAAGGCAATTTCTTCAATCTCCCCAGCATGACCAGAAGCTAGATCTTCAACAATACGCTGTACCATCGGTTTGCCCGCAACAGGGACTAATGGCTTGGGAACAGTAAGGGTATGTGGGCGTAGACGAGACCCTCGGCCAGCCATAGG
>CAYQRA010000106.1:0-12430 GCA_964419315.1 uncultured Saprospiraceae bacterium
TGGAGACGCTTTTTGCGGATACGACGAGTATCGAAATTGCGAAAGAAGCGGTACTGCATTATGTACTTGGCAATAGTGTTCCTGAGAACTGGATTCCATTTATCAATATTCATATTCCCGGACAAAATCGAGCGATCCAATTGCAGCGAGCGTCTATGCCGGGTATTCTCAATGGGGAGCGATTTCCAGTTCGCCCCCGAACAGGTATCCTTCGTTCTGGTTTGGAAGCAGATAATTCGCAGCGTGAAAAATACCTGGTTCATGAAGAAGAAGTGCCTCGCACGGGAGTCAAAGTCAGTGCTACTTTTCAGCGGACGCGTTGGTATAATGGAGAGATTGTACAGTGGTATGGGTATAAAAAATCCTTAGGTAAAGGCGAGAGTGGAAGCGGTTTGCAATTTGACCAAATGAATCGAGTTTCTTCCTAGATTTTGAGGAGATAAACTTTGGCAAAGTGTGGAAAATTTAGTAATTTGTGAATGATTCCAGAAAGCTGTGATCGGATTTAGAATGGTTAGTTTTTGGAATTATTTAAGTTAATTAGAAAATTAGAATTTTTATTCTATAAAGAACGTTCAATCATCAATTCGTGACGTAAAAGTGAAAATAGCACAATCAAATTTGACCTGATTAAATCTTGGTCGTTAAGATTGGTACGGCATCGGTACCTATGGGGAAGTTAGTTGGCCGGTCTAACGTATTTTTATGATTTTTTTAAGTGCAAATATTGTCTTTTCTAATTTTACAACATTTGAATTCGTTGATATTCGATCATCTGCGTTATTCGCACAGGGCCACCTAAAGGGGGCCCTTTCTATTCCTATTAGCCTCAATGTTGCGGCTTGGAAAAAATACCTCCGGAGCTGGAAAAAAGAAAGCATTGATCCGCTACAATTTTTACCTGAATTTGATCGCGATGCCTTTACCAGCTTGCGCTCTTCTTCCAAAACCGTTGTACTCTACACGGTTGCTGATGATCCTTTGAATTTTATTTTACCTCGCTTGCTGCGTCAGGAACAGTGGCCTTTTTATATTCTGGAAGGTGGGTATGAAGCCTTTTTACGAGAACAAGATCATTTTTTGGCAAGTCCGCGGCCTTACTATTTGCTCTGTGGCTTGACGGGCGTTGGTAAAACCAAAACTCTTCGTGCGTTGACCCAACTCGGCGAGCAGGTATTGGATCTCGAACAAATTGCCCTCCATCGCGGCTCCGTTTTTGGACAAGAAGGTCCTGGTTTATCACCATTCGATTTGCAACAGCAAGTAGGACTGCAGCTTCAAAATATTCCACTCCAGCAACGTATTTTCCTTGAACAAAAGGGAGCCTTCCTAGGGACTACGCCGCTGCCTTCTACACTGATCGAACAGATGAAGGGGGCTAAAAAAATAATGTTGCAAGCTCCGCGTGCACAACGCATCCAACACTTACTCGACAGCTATCGCAATCTTGACGCGATGAAAGCTCAGCGGCAGTTGGCAAAACTCAAAGCTCGTCTTTCCCCTTCTCACTATCAGGCAGCACTCCAAGCCATTGAGCAAAAAGATCGAGCCGCTTTCGCTGATCACCTCCTTCGCTATTACGATCAAACCAAACAATACGCTTGGCCAGACAAAGCCATCGACTGGATCGTAGACATCAAGGGAATGTCTATTGAAGCAGTGGCTAAAAGAATCTTAGAAATAATTGAGGTGGCTTAGTAATGAGGGCAAAATAAATTGTACAGAAATTTTAGAAAAAATAAAACTAAAGACTAAGTTGATAGACTTTTGTTTTTTTCGAATCCTAAACTTTAACATCTTTAGCGTACCATCCAAGACAATCTAACAATAATATCTGCCGTTCTATTTGCACAAGTCTTCTATTCGACTTCTCCTAATTTCAGGATCAACCGCGCTATAATGAATTGGCGCTGACCACACTTCTTTGATATTGCACAACGACTAGCTAACACACCTTAAATAGTATTCACCAACATTGAATTTTTCGATTCTTCGATCGTCCTTTCGACGGCTATGTTTTACCTAAAACGAATTCTTTTTATACCAACAAAAATATTAGAAGAGAAGAAAGAAAATTAGAGAATTAGACGACAAATAAAAATTTTATTTTGGAAACGTCTTGTTTAAGTAATAAAAAACCACTACATTACGTATTATAAAAACACATAATACTTGTGTTTAGTAGAAAATGGTTATTCTGATAAAGGGTTAGGTTAGTTGCCACATTAACAATAGTGGTAGGCCTACTTTATCTATGAAAACGAAGCGAGTTAAAAACCCATCCATTTAATTTTTTCGAATCGGTCTATGCTAACAAATGCTTAGTATAACTCCGCTAAATTTATGGACAAAAAATATAAGGTTTATACCTGTCAATGTTTTTCTATCTAATTCAACTTACTTCTTTTTACAAGGTCTTTTAAGTCAAAACGAATAAAAAAACTTCCTTACTAGTGGTGTACTTACTGCTGGTGTGGGTGCTTATATATTCAAGGATTTTAAAAGCCCTGGACTTCTTGAAGCGACTTAAGAATTTCTTGATAAGAAAAGCGATAAACCCCAAATAGTGCTCTAACATTTTTTAATTGATCACAGTTGACAAATGATGTCCTGTGAGTCAAGAGAATAAAATTTAACAATAGACGATATGCATTTTTTCACTGAACCTACCTTATTGAATACTCAAGTAGCAGCTGACCTTTTTGGTCCTGTGGTTGGTGCTGAGATAAACAAGTACAACATCTCTTCCAAGCATGGGGTCTCTGCGGATGCCAAATTATTTGCTTGCCAAGATGCTATGATGTTGGTGCTGCCACATGTAGAAAGTGGCGGAACAGTGAGTACTAGTTTGGTCAATGTTGTTCTTAAACCTATTGAAGGATTAGACATCAAACACGCTCCCGTTAAATACTACATCTACCGAGGAGTAAATAAGTTAAACTTTATTACGGGGAGCGCGATCACTCCTACTACGAGTACGGATAAAACAGAATTTATTGAAAAATTTTGGACCAATTGGAATGATTTTAAAACCAATACCAACCAGCCTACTTTAGTAGATCCCACTCCACAAAGTTTTGGTTTTGATAGTACTTTGACAGACCCTGCAAAAAAGGTGTTACTGTTAGAGGAATTTTATAATAGTGAAGCTAGTACTAATACTTTTATCAATGATTTTCAGGCGATTAAGGTATCAGAAGGAGAGTGGATTGGAACACTGAAAACGGCTGTGGATTTTGAGTTTGAAATTATTGTTGATACAGATCATGTTACGATGAATTTGGAGTACGCGATGCAGCATAAGCAAATTGTAGATGCGACAGGTCTTACAGGCTTTGCTGAAAAAATGAAAAGAGAGGCGATTCTCAATTACATTGATCCACCGGCCTTCTTTGGAATGCATTATTATATTGGGATGTATTTAGCTTCTTATACGGGAGCGACTAAAAATCCACCAGTACTGAAACAGGAAAAAGATCTGGTCGATGATATCGTCAATAAATTTCTCAATAAAACCAATGTCTATTTGGATGTGAGGAGTGAGAGAGGCTATTCTTATTATTTGTATAATAATTACAAGAATGATACTCCTCCTGGTACGCCAACCACGAGTCCAACGATGAACATTAAGTCGGCTTCCGCAACTGCTTTTAATTTTCTAGATAACTTGCTGGTCAAATGGCCTTTAATCAATTTGACTTCGCCGCCAGCCCCTTTGGTAGCCTTGGTTGCAGGAGATAAAATAGACCTTCAACTCCGCCTGAATGATAATACCAAACCCCTTTTGTTTGCAGAAAATGCCAAATTGTTTGGAGCTAGCAATATCGATAATTTTAAAAAGGAAACAGATTTGGTACCTACTCCTGTTCCTTCAACTTTGGAATGGTCAGAAACGATTAGCCTCGAAATTCCACACGTTGTTAATGGCTCGGTAAAAACCAACGTAGCCCATCATATTAAGCTTCAGTATTTTAGACAAGAAGATAGTTCGACTTCGCCAAATACTGTTTTAAAGGAAGCTCATTATTTAGATGGAACATTTGGTGGTATCAAAATCCCTTCGCTTACCGTTAGCACTCCATTTCAACATGTAGTCAATAATAAGAGGAAATTAGTGAATGAATCTACTTTTGCTTACGTAGCAGAAAATGGAGTTTATCAAGATGACACTCGATTACTTTTTTATGCAGATAATATCTTTTCTCTAAAAACTTCGGGGATTGTATTTCCCAAATTCGATAGTACGACAGCACCCCCTGATCTGGATGAGATTTTTGCGAAAAAAAATGTAATCCTAAGTAAATGGAAGATAAAAGAAGTCACTGTTGATATAGATGTGATAGGGATTGTTGGATACAATAGAACTTCTCTGGAAACGACTCCTGAAGAAAATTTAATCATGTTGGGCTTGTTGAAAACGGAGTTGGCGGCTCTTAATGGATTAGCTGGTGTATCCGATCTTCATCAAAAATATTTTGTATTTGAGGAAATTACCGGATCTGGCGGAGCCCCACTAACGGATGCGCTATCGGGGACAACGTATAAAAAATATCGAATAGATGTTCAAGGCTTAGATAGTAATGGTGTCAAACAAGTCATTAGTTCGGCTAGCCTTTCTCCTAAAGTGGAAGTTTATGGGACAAAACTAAATATGCTCTGTTCTAAAGCCTTTGGTGCTGCTTCTACAAATATCCCTTACTCGATTCCTGATGCGGGAACTTTTACCGAATTTGATCATTTCTTTCGATTTGATTATGATGGGAATGACCCTCTGGTAACGGCTTTGTTTCCTGGAGGAACGGTACAAGTAAAGGATGTACAAAACTCTAATAGGTCTACTGATCCTGATATTGGTCTGATTGGTGAAATGTTTTATCCGGTAGATTCGGCGGGGAGTTCTACCCTAAGTCCAAAAAGAAATTCTTATCCATTAATTGTTTTGAGCCATGCAAACGGAGGGCGCTATAGTGACTATCGGGAGTTAGGCGCTCATTTGGCTAAAAATGGTTTTATCGTTTCCGTTTTGAGTTCTCTAGATTATTTGGGGAATGATAAGTTTGCTATGTATACGAATACTGCACTTGCTCCATATCTAACTTTTTCAACCGCATTTCCAGCTAATTATTATATCATAATAAACGGCAATGATTTGGATGCAATATATGTATACAATAATGATTCAGGTGCTCCAATAAACCCCAATTATGCTTTTGAGAAATTGACAATACTTAGAGGGACTTGGGATACCTCAGTTAGCCCAAATCAATTTGTTATTCAGTCGGAAGATTTATTGTCTTGGGGGAAAGGAACTGATTTTGATATTACCTTATCTGGACCCACTCCTATAGAGGTAGAGTTTAAATTTCAAGTGGGTTATCATGGCTTAGGAACATTGGGTAGAGCCAATCTAATCTATCCTCATTTACAAATTATCAAAAGTAAATTTGGGAATAATGTTGAACAAAATTTTGGTTTGATTGGACATAGTCGCGGAGGAGAAGCAGTGGTAAGAGCAGCAAGAGAGATTACCGCTATACCAGGGTTTAGTATTGCTTCCCCAGGTAGTCGAACTGGAACTGATAAATGGAAATACGTCCCCAATACCTTAAGGAATGTAAAAGCAGTTATCTCTTTGGCACCAACCGATCAGTGGGATACCAAAGAAGACCTCACAGAAGATATTCCTTATTTTGTTCTATACGGCTCAATGGATGGTGATGTAGCAGGGTATAGACAATCAACTGCGCCAAACAGAAATACTGGATTTTCCTTGATAGACAGGGCAGCGAATGATACGGAAAAATCAATGGCTTTTGTTCATGGAGCAACGCATAATGGTTTTATTACCAATAACCATGATTATAATGTGAATAACAACCCGAGTTTTTCTGGAAATTTGATCGCTTCTTCTATCCAGAAAAATATTACTAAAGCTTATATGAATGCCTTCTTTAGAATATTTTTGAGAAATGAAAGTATCTGGAGGCCGATGTTCTATGGAGATGTTATTCCTCGTTCTACACAATACAATGATATTTTTCTACAATACAAAAGAATGATTCCTTCTGAGTTTGATTTGATTCTAGATTTTGAAACAGGAGCAAATTTGGGGACGGGGGTAGGAAAAGTAGCACTCAATGGAGGGGTGACGAATTTGAGAGAAGGGAATCTGATAGATGAAGACATTCAAACGCCACACGATACCAAAGGCTTAATCGTAACTTGGGCTGCTACTGATGAACTTAAGTTTAATATTTCGGCTTCTGGGAAAAATGTAACGAATTACGATTACCTGAGTTTTAGGATAGGTCATGTCGCTAAAGTGAATCCTAAACCACCAAAAACTTCTTGGGATCATGATGGTCCTGCATATGTGTTCGATCCTTCAGCACCAACAGTACCCGTTAATTATAATATTCCACCAGGAACACCATTAATGGCTTATGATGATTCCGTTAACGGTGTGTATTCGTCTCTTGAGCTTTTAGAAATCCAATTAGTAGATGCGACTTCTGGAAATCATAAGAGACTATTAAATCGAAAAATTCCAGAGCCTCATTATAGGGAAGTAAGGCTTAATCAGGGGATAACTTATGATAATGTGGCTACTATTGATGATAAAGGGACTGCTTTACAAACAGATGATGAGCTTGAATTTAATTACCAAAACCTAACTAAATCAGCAATGATGACTGTTCGGATTCCATTAAGTGAATTTGATACAAATGGAGTTGATTTGACCAAGGTTAGTGAGATTTCCCTGATATTTCCAGCAGGTACTGGAGGAGAAGTTGTAATTGATGATATTGAATTTACTAAATAATATGAAGCCTTGTTTCGTAATCGTACTGATGATTTTATTTCTTTGTAATATGAATGCACAAGAAAAAATAAAAGGAAGTTTTAATTCGAGTAGTCAAATTTTTGAAACAGAAGATCAATCTTATTGGATCAATTATTTTGAAAATGGAATAGCACAGATCTCTAGCGATGGCTATTTCGGATTCATGAAAAAAAATGGAAACGTTTTGTGTCCGCCAAAGTATGATAGAATTTTTCCTTTTCAGGAAAAGACTGCAATTGTTTGTCTTAATAATCAATATGGTTTGGTCGGTGTCGATGGGAAGGAATTGATTGCTCCTTCTATGTTTTTTATAGGTGATATTTCGGAAGACTTAGCATGGTTTCAAATGGAAAAAAATGGCCCTTGGGGTTTGTTGAATGCTCAAGGAGAAATCATTGCAAGGAATAAATACCAATTGGTGACCAAGTTTCAAGAAGGCTATGCGCTAGTGGTAGACTATGAAGATAGGCTTCTGATAATTTCTGGGCAAGATGAAATCATTTATCAAGAGGTACAATCGAAACTTAAAAAAGCTTGGACGGAATTGTTTGCGGATGATTTATGGGAGTCTAGTAGGATTACGAATATACGTCGGTCTGAGAAGGGAGAAAAATTAAGTCGATCCTTGCCCCAAAAAACACCATTTCAGTTTAGCGATGGTTTAGCGCTTATCGCGAAAGAAATAGGAGGAAGTGTGAAATATGGTTTTATAGATAAAGAAGGAGTAGTTATTGAACCCAATTTTGAAGAGGCCAAAAATTTTAAAGATGGTTTTGCCCCCGTAAAGAAAGATGGTCAATGGGGACTTATTGATAAGGCTGCAAAAAATATCATTCCCAATATTTATCAATCCTTGGAAGTAGCTGATGATGATCTATTTGTAGTATCTCAGAAAGATAAATTTGGGGTAATCAATAAAAAAAATAAAATAGCCTTACCATTAAGCTACACTAAAGTAAAGCACCTCTTTGGATGTTCCTTTGCCGTTTTAAAAGAAGAGGCCTCCGATACGCCAAATTATCCGACTTGGGTAGCGGATCAAGAAAAAGGAAAATGGGGAGTGTTGAATGCTAAAAACGGAAATACGATCTTATCCTTTGGTTATGATAATATCAATGCCATAAATAAAAAATTTGGGATTGTAATCAACTATCAAATTGAAGAGGTACCAGCCTTGAAGAAAGATACTTTTGCGAAACCATTTCTTCCCGGACAAACTACAAGCGTGCCACCTTTTAAAAATTATAAGGTGATACAACGTATTCAGGTTTTTAATAAAAAAGGATTGAGGTCAGAAGAGGTATATAGCCTCCCGCCAAATTTATTGGCAACGGCTTTTCTAAAACAAAAGGATATTCATCAACTCAAAGCCATAACTCCATTAGCAAACAACTTTTGGATAAAGGAAAAGAGTAATCCTGTATTCTTTAATCAAAAAGGAAAAACAATTGAGAAAAGGGATAAGGTCGAATTATTAAGTCAAAGAATACACCGCAAAGACCTCCTCCGAAAACGCAATGAGGCCAATGGATTATACGGAATGGTAAACAACCAAAATGAAATGCTAATTCCTCTTGATTACAATCAGGTTAAGATCGGGTATTCAGGAGTAATTATTCAAAAAGCGGATAAGTTTGGTTTTATGGATTTTAAGGGTAAGACAATCCTTGATCTTATTTACGACCAAATAGAAGAGACAATAACTGCGGTGTTGAAAGTCGCTAAAAATAATGAAGTTTTTTTAATCGATAAAAAGGGAAGTAGAATATAAAACTAAATAACATGAGCTTTACCCATAAAATAAGAGAAACCTTTTATAAGCACGATGGTAATCAATACAAAGCCATTCAGTTAAAAGTCGTTCGCTCTGAAGGAAAGTTTAGATATAGAGCTGCACCTTTGGTTTTTGAGGTGTCAGATGGACAAAACACGGTAAAAAGTTTTGTGACCATTATCTCAATTAATCAAAAAGAATTGATAAGCTATTTTACCGTAGATGCCTTTACTGGATTTGCCGGACTAGCTGGTGTGCAATTTGGAACAGAATCAGAAACTGAAATTTTAATATCTGATCTCGATACCCAATCCATTGATCAATTACCTGCACTCTTTGCCTCTTTACCCCATTTAATTGCTGACAACGCTTGGTTGGCAACATTATGATTTGAACTCCAAATTTTTTATTATGCCAGTACAAAAATATTATCCACCCCTCTCCGACTTGATTGATGCCAGTGCCGTGCCCGGAGACTTGGAAGCTGTTGAAAACTTTTTGAATGAAGGTATCGATTTGCTGCTCGGTAAAATCTACTATAAAGACTTTGCCGTACAAGTACTCAAATCGGGTGATGTCAGATACTACAGCATTACGCTGGTAACCAAAAGTATCAAACTGCCTCTTTTTTCCGATATGAATCTGGTCTTCTTCCGAGGCTCAGATACCACCCTTGCTGAGTTTGCCCTTTTATTTGAATGGAGCTGGCCTTTATCCAAATATATTGCCAGATTCGAATCCCAAGGTTTTTCTTATGCACCGGAAGCATTCTTGGATATCCTGATCGAATTGTCGGAAATTAGAGATCGTAGTGACTTTTTCAATCAAATCATCAGCGTTTTCTTTGATGAAGGAGATGGTGCCTACATCGATTTTTTCAACGATATCAGTACGACTGTTAGTGCTTATGACAATGCAGTTCCGGCTGTCACCGCAGAGGTGCAAAGCATCATTGATAATTTGGGGATCATCAAAGATGAAGTAGAATCCCAGTTGGCTGCGACCAATCTTTTTACGATCAAAACCTTATTCGAAAACTATAAAGATAACGCAGTATTAGCTCCGGCAGTCGATGCGATCAAGGCTTCTATAGAAAACCTAGAACGCAATTATAATGTATCCATCGATCTATTCGGTGACGTTCTAAAAACCCTCATAGGTGGCTTCTCTGATCTCGATGAAAAATTTGATCGGCTCCTCCAATTGTTTAGAGGTTGGTTGCAAGATATCGAAATCGAAGATATAAAAGCGCTCCTCATTCCTCAGTTTGGAGTCGAATTGGAAAACATCAATATGGGCCTAGAATTTCCACGAAAGTGGTTGGTCCCTGCTTTGGAATCTCCTGCAAGTTCAGGAATGTATATTGAAGATCCTGATGTCAATAAACTGGCAGCGCTTGAATTTACCGTAGGCGATCTTAAGTTCTCTACCAAAAAAGGATTCGAATTTGAAAACCAATCGGCCTTTACTTTTGAACGTGCCTATATCGGCAAAACAGGAATCATGCTCGAATTCATCAATCTAAAGGTGGATATGAGCAAATCCTATAATATTCCTGAAGCAGATGCAGATGGACGACCGGAAGATTTTCAGGGGGTTTACTGTGAACGGGCTACGGTCACCTTGCCGCCCAAATGGTTTAAAAACCAAACTCCCGGAACCACCGCCGAAGTTTTTGGAAACAAGCTACTCATCGGAACAGGTGGCGTCTCTGGTACCCTAGGGCTAGAAGCAGTTGGAGGAAATGAAATCCTCTGGGCCAACATCGGTTCCAACGATGGCTTTAGAGTAGGCTTCGAAAGTTTTGATATTGTCTTCAAGCAAAATAAAGTGATTTCTTCTAGCATAGAAGGAGCCATGGAAATCAAAAAATTTGTCTACCCTGCAGGAACTTTAGATGGGGATGGAAATAATGTCGGAGGACAAACCGTAACCATCGGTATTGCCGGACATATCCATGACGATGGCGACTTTAATCTAACGGCTTCTGCCGAACCACCGTATCCGATTGAATTCGAAGATGTATTTATTTACCACATCAAAAGTTTGGAACTCGGACGAGAGGAAGAGGATTTTTATGTCGGAACTTCTGGTAAAATCGAATTCCAAGGATTCCTAAAAGATACCCTGAAACTAAAAGCAATTGATGTTGATCGCTTGCGCATTTATAGCGACGGCTCTATAGAATTTGAAGGTGGATCTATTGCTTTGGTGGAACCCATTGTATTGCCATTAGGGCCAGTAGAAATTACGGTGTCGGCGATTCACTATGGCTCTCACCAGAAAGAGGTAGATGGAGTCATGAGAAAATATAATTACTTCGGTTTTGATGGAGGCGTTAGTGTCGATCCATTGGGAGTAGAGATCAGAGGAGATGGGGTAAAGTACTATTACTGTACGGATGATTTACCCAATAAACCACCGGCATACCTCCATATCCAAACCTTGCATTTAGATTTGACAATTCCAGCGAGTACGCCAGTAGCGATCATCAATGGTTGGTTGTCTATCCCAGAACCAGGGGAATCTAAAGAGTATGCGGGAGGAATAAAATTGCAATTGCCACAAGCTAAGATTTCGGGTAGCGCAGATATGAAATTGCAACCCAAATATCCAGCATTTATTATTGATGCATCGATCGAATTTCCAGCGCCTATACCATTAGGGCCTGTTGCGATCTACGGTTTTAGAGGTTTGATTGGTTATCGTTATGTGGCGGAAAAAGAAGCCGCTGGATTAGTGTCTGGTGTAGATACTTGGTACGATTATTATAAAGCGCCACCAAGAGGAATTCACGTTTCTAAGTTCAATGGGCCAGATAGAACGACCGTTGCAGGTACGCCATTTTCTATTGGTGCAGGAGCTTCTTTAGGGACTTCTCCTGATAATGGAACCGTCTTGAATATCAAGGCTATGGTCTTGCTGTCTATTCCATCTTTGTTTATGATTGATGGACGCGCAGCGATTCTTTCTGCCAGACTGGGACTAGATGATTCGGGCGATCCGCCATTCTTTGCCTTTATTGCGATTGGTGATAATTCCTTAGAATTAGGCTTTGGTGCAGACTTTAAAATGCCATCGAGTTCGGGAGATATTTTAAAACTTTATGCGGATGTACAAGCTGGATTTTTCTTCAATGATTCTTCCAAGTGGTACGTCAATATTGGAACCAAAACCAATCCGATTACCGCAAGGGTATTGACGCTATTGACCATCAAGAGTTTTGTCATGCTCTCGGCCAAAGGTATTGAAGCGGGTGCGCGTGGAGAATTTAATTTCTATCGAAAATATGGTCCGATCAAAGTACATGCTTGGGCTTATATTGAAGTAGGTGGAAAAATTAGTTTTGAAAAACCACAGTTCGGTGCTTTCATGGCCGCTGGGGTAGGAGCAGATATTGATATCAAAATCGTTAGCTTGTATGCTGCCTTCGATATCCTGTTTGGAGTAGAAGCGCCTAAGCCGTTCTTGATCTATGGAGAGTTTAGGTATTGTGTAAAAATCAAAATTGCCTGGATCTTTAAATTCAAATTCTGTGGCAAACTTTCCGTCTCCTGGGAATTCAATAAAACGGTAAATCGAGACGCGATCGATCCGATGGTTAATCCTGCGAACGCGGGGACTATTGAAGATATCGTAAAAGGGGTAAGCATGTTGTCTAATGAGACCTTTGATTTGGCTTATTTGACTTCCGAGCCTGGGAACACTTTACCAAACGATATTAGAGATACCATCATTCCATTGGATACCTATATCGATATTAAAACAGAAAAAGGTTTATTGCCTAATGCCATCCAATCCATCATTGGAGG
>CAYQRA010000107.1:0-12395 GCA_964419315.1 uncultured Saprospiraceae bacterium
TTTCTCCAAAATTTGAGCCCCATTAATTGGGAACGCTTATGGAAATGCTATGAGGGAGATGCAAGCTTCTGTGAAGTTGGTTTTTCTCCGGGCAATGCATCGAGTGTTCGTCCTCACTTAGACGCACTCATTATTGCTGTATTAGCATCGCATGAATTCCAATTAAAATAACCCAAGTTGCGACGAATGAAGTCCACTAAGAATGATTTTGTTATAGAGATTAGACAAAACGGTCTTGCCGCAAAGACAGCTTGGACTTCTGACCAATGATTCGCTACTTGTATAAAAATATTCTAAAATGAAAAGAAGAGATTTTTTTAAACTCTCGATGCCGATGTTGTCTTCCCCTTTTCTGTTGAATTCAACGGTGGCAAGTACTTTTACAAAATTCAATCTGCTGAGTAACATAGATTGTGATCTGGTAAGAGATCGTTTTCTTGTGGTCGTACAATTGAAGGGAGCCAATGATGGTCTAAATACCATTATCCGTCCTGAGTTTGACGCAGAATACAGCCTCCATCGGCCCAATATTAAAATAAACCCAACTCAGTTGCTACAAAGTTCGGATAGCCTCTATGATGAAATTCGTTTTCATCCAAGTATGGACGCCATCCGAAATTTAGCCAATGATGGTGCGGTCAATGTGGTGCAATCGGTTGGCTATCCGACCATGAACCGATCTCACTTTAAGGCGACTGATTTATGGCTGACAGGAGGAGATGGAGCTTCTCCAAATTTATCAGAAGGTTGGATGGGTAAATACCTCGAATACATCTTCGATGGCTATAATGGAACGCCTACTCCTTTTATGCCCGACCCTCTCGGAATCCATTTAAAGAGCCAAACTCCTTCCTTAGGCTTTCATACCCAAACACCTCCGGGACATTTAAAAGCGATTAATCTTTCGCTTAAAGATGGGGATCATTATACGGTTTCTTCTGACTACGGAACTAGTAATGAATTTTTTGAAAACTTGCATTGTTCGAATCGAGCAGATTATATGAAGCAACTGGATTTAGAGGCTTCTAATTATGGTCAAAGGGTTTTGGCCAAATATGCCAATGGTACCAATAGTACTTTGGTCGACTATGGAAATTATGATCTAGGGGCACAATTGAAAACGGTTGCTCGGCTGGTTAGTGGTGGTTCCAGAACCAAAATATTCTTAACAGAATTGGATGGTTTTGACACGCATGTCAATCAACCCACCAGACATCCCGCACTCTTAAATGAATTGTCTACTTCTATTGGTAATTTTATGGAAGATCTCGAAGACCTTGGTCTTTTAGATCGTTGTCTGATTGTCACTTTCTCCGAGTTTGGTAGAAAATTCACAAGTAATGCTAGTGGTTCGGGAGGTACTGATCATGGGACTTTAGCTCCAATGATGGTCTTTGGTGCTCCTGATAATATTAATGCTGGACTAAGTGGTCCTAAGCTAGATGTTACCGACAATGGAACGATCAATAATATAGATAATTCTGGTGCTCCAGTGGTAACTGCAGATAATAATGTAGACTACCGAGAGGTCTTTACTACGATCATGCGACAATGGCTAGGTGCCAATCAAGGCGCTTTGGATAATGCCTTCGGCATTTACAATGGATCTGCGAATGAAGTAAACCTTATCAAAGAGGAAAAGGATGCCACTCCAAATTCAGAGACTCCACTTTGCTATACTACGGAGGCAGAATATGAGCAGGAATTTACTATGGTTATTCCTGTATTACCAATTCCCGCAGGAGAAACAGATCCACCTTTAAAAGAAATTACAGCTTGTGACTATGTAGATTTGAAGCCTGGCTTTAGAGCTCCTTATGGCGCCAACGTGCACATCTATCCATTGGAATGTCCACCGGATGCTGTTTATCCCGTGGATTGTCCTCCACCAACAGTGGTTGGAAATAATTTGCTGGCGGTCTTTTCTCCTGATATGTTGGAAAATATAGAAACCAATAAAGTACTTTATACCAGAGTAGAACAAAGGGGGGAAGCGATCGCGCTGGTAGAAAAAATGGATGAAGAAGAAAAGGTAAAGATCAATGTTTTTCCAAATCCTACCTCGGATTACTTAATGGTTCGATTCAATTTAAGAGAGGGAGAAAAACAAGTTCGATTAGATGTCTTGGATGCAAGTGCTCGGGTCATGCCTGTTCGAGTTCCAGCGATGCAACAATCCTCTACTATGTATGAAGTTAGAATTAATGTTTCCGACTTGAATAGTGGTACTTATTATCTGAGGTATCAATCTGAAAAAATGGTAGAAACTTTCAAGTTTATAAAGATTTAGTAACACGCTCTTATTATATGAACAATGGCTCGACCTGTAAGGAGGTTGAGCCATTTTATTTTATCTAATTGGGAATAGTTATCATTAGGAATATAAGATTGGAGGGAATGGAAAAAGGCCTACTCTAATAGAGCAGACCCTTTTTTAGGAAATAATATTTTAAAGAAGTTGTTTAAAAAAGCCCTCAATGATTTCTTGACAAGTCATTGATAACCAATACTTCAGCTATTTTTGGTCACCGTAGCTTTGGCTACGAAACAAAAAATGAGCTTCGTCTTGATTGCCAAGCACTTATCAATAAGTTCATCACGACTTTTTAAACAACTTCAAAAGAAAGAATTGTTGATTTGATAAATGAGGGTTACTTTTTTATTTTGAATTTTCGTAAACCACTCGTCCGCTTTAGTTCGCTATCGCTCATGGATTTCTTTCGTCGATCTTGCGGCCGGCATAGGTAGGTTCCCTCATTTCAATTGCTGTCGCACTTGACCCTAGCGGGGGCATTCGGTCATCTAGAAATGATGAACTTTCTTCTTGTAAATTCTTTATCGTTTTGCACGAGGATTAGATACTGACCTGAGGGGAGTAAATCTACCTCCAATGCAAATTTATTGATTCCTTTTGTAATGTCCAGTTGGTGATGTTGAAGTTTTTGTCCCTGACTGTTGAAAAGGCTCATTTCGACACTGGTATTTTTTTGCCCGATCACTTGTACATAGGTTTCACTACCAAATACGGGGTTAGGGAAAATAGGACTGACTTCCGCATAACGATCTCCTCTGATTTGAGCCGTTTTCAATGGAGAAGTTTGACCACCTCCTGCTCGATCCCGATTGATCAATCGATAATAATAAGTAATATTTTTTTGTAAATTTTTGTCGACAAAAGAATAAGCAGTCGGTCTAGAAGAAAACCCTTGGCCAGTTTGCCAAGCAATACTCTCAAACTGCCGACCATCTGTACTTCTCTGGATATCAAAACCAAGATTATCAATTTCTGAAGCAGTGACCCACTCTAATAAGATGGCTTCCGATTGTGCGCTAACCTCAAAAGAAGCCAATTCGATTGGAGCTGCAACTCCCAAAGAAGAACATTCTCCTGCAATGATTCCATCGCTGTCACCGACTTCCTGTAGTGCGATCTGGGTGATCGTGATACTGTCGGGAGTAGCATTAATTCCATCATGGGTAACCGTAAATTTTAAAAAGCCTAAACGATTATCTGGTAAATATTTGAATACTATTTGCCAATTTCCAGCAGCCAAATCTACATATTCACCAGAACCAGAGATGTCTTCTGTCCCATCAAAACTTACTCCATCTGGTACATTAACTAAGTCTCCCCCGACGGTATAGACGTTAACTAAACCATTATATGCCAAAATTTTTGAGCCAGAAAAGTAATGGAGAATAGCGAATTCATCGGATACTGGATTGCCATCTACATCAAAATTGGTCCAAAAAGGAGCCGTAGAAGTAATAGCAGGATTAGGAGTCTCGCATTGAGCAAAAGAAGAGTGGATCAAGTATACATTGCCCAAAAGGAAAATCAGGCTTGTAAAATAGATTTTGCGAACAGCCGTAAGAGAATAGGCTAGCGCAAAGGCGTTTAAGCTTCGCATGGTAAATGTTGTGTAAGTTTGGTAAATTGTGGTTATCAGGGAGACGGAGGAGTGAAGGGAAAAATATTGGTAGCAAGATAGAACTTACTCAAAGGTTTAACAATACCCATTTAAGGGGATAAAAAACATAAAGAAAAAGATAATGTATCTGTGTTTTTTAAGGAGAATTCCTTTAAAACAATAGGAAAATGAGCAAATTGGCGAAAGCTTACCTTTTTAATACTTAATTTTACCCACTGATCGTTAATGATTTAATTAAATTTATACTAATTTACCGTCATCACCATCCCTGTTTCTTTTTCTACAAAACCAACAATTCCCGTATCTATGCGTAGGATTTTGCTGATCCTTTTTGTTTTTTCCATTCATCATCTTTTGGCACAGGAAACCACCTTTCCAATTAAACTCAATAAAAAGTGGGGATTAATGAACGCTTCTGGTCAAGTGCTGGTAGAGCCACTTTACGATGCTTTGGGAGAGTTCAAAAAATATAATTATGCCGTCATGCAAAGGAATGGTAGGGTCGGACTAATCAACCGAGAAGGGCAAGAATTGGTTCAGCCACTCTATGATGATCTCCGATTATTAGATTCGACTTTGTTTGCGGTAAAGATTGAAGAGGGTTGGACCATTATTAACCTAGCTGGAAGAGTCGTTTTGAATCGTCCCTATGAAAGGGTACAGGTTTGGAATAAACGATATCTGGGGTATATGACCGATCGTAAATGGGGGATTATAGACATTGATGGAAATCAAATTGCTCCACCTATTTATGACCATATTTCTTATCTCGACGAAGGTTATTTTGTCGTTAGGGAAGAAGGCTTTTATGGTTTGATTGATATTTTGGGCAAAGAGATCATTCCTTTGGAAGCCCAAAAAGTCATGGTCTATAATGAGGACTTCTTTCTGTTTCAAAAGAATAAATTATGGGGGGCAAGAAATCGAAATGCCGAACTTCTTTTGGCTCCAGAATTTAATAACCTCCAAAAGCTAAACGATAATTTTATCAAGCTCTATAAGAATAGTAAAGTATCTCTATTTTCAATTGCAGCGAACACCATTATCACTGGAGAAGACTACGATGACTTTTATACCTTCAATGCCAATAATGTCCTTGTCAAACAAAAGCGAGTATTAGGTCTTTTAGATCAAACTGGAAACTTAATTCTTCCGATCCAATACAATGAGATTCTTCCTTTCGGGGAACAAATGTATCGGGTCAATTTTAAAATGAAATGGGGCGTAGTCGATCGCAATGATGAAATCATTATCCCATTAGAATACCATTATATCGCTCCTCCTAAAGGCATGGTTTGTCAGGTGAGAAAAGAACGTTGGGTAGGTGTATTGAACCTGCGCGGAGAAACCTTAGTCCCCACGGAATTTAATACCATAGAGTTGACCGCCCGTCAAGCCAAGGCACACCTCGGCGAAGCACTTAGCATCTATAATTTTGATGAACAGGGAGCCCTAGAAGATGAAAGTAATTTCAATAAACACTTTACTATAACCATTGGCGGCTCCAAAAAGAATCGCAATTTTCGAACCTTGAGTTCGGACGAAGAGGAATCCTACCTCCTCGAAGATTTTGAATGGTTTTATTCTTCCCAAGCAGATAAATGGGGCTTGCGCCGCCGAGATGATGGTGCCATTCAAATCAAACCCACCTTTGATTGGATTCGGATAGAAAGAAGTCATGGCTTTACAATTGTGGGTATTGAAAAATCCAACTTTTATGATTTTGAATGGACCAAGTTTAGCTTTGGAATGATCTATGGCTTGGTCAATAATGAGGTAGGTTTGCTGGTTACAAAAATGGATTTATTAGATGTCCGGCTTTCGGATTTTGATAAAAATTATCCCCTGGCTCGTTGTGTATTTAGCAATGGTCTGCATGGTTTGATTTCCCCCAAAGGCGTTATTGCGCAAAAGGATTATACCTTCATTGGAGATTTTAAAGATGGCATGGCAAGAATGAGTGCCAAGGGAAATCTCTCCGGAAGTTTTAAAAGTAAAAATGAGGGATTAGGAGATTTAAGTAGCTACCTCAATAAATTGTGGAGTCCCAATTATATGATTGACTATACCCTCTACGATCAAGAATTTGAAACCGATGCAGTGCTGACTTGTGACGATTGCATCTGGGGATTCTTGGATACTGCTGGGCAAGTGATTGTCAAGGAAAAATATCAATTTGTTCAGCAGTTTTGGAATGAAATAGCCCTAGTGAAATTAAAAGGTAAATGGGGCAGTATCAATTGCTTTGGAGAAGAATTATTGCCTTGTAAATACGATGGCTTAAAATTTTTAGAAAATACCAATGGCCAAATTTTACAACTCTCTTCCAATCGCCAAAAGTATGGATTGATTGATACCCTTGGGCAGGTGAGAGTTGATTTGGCTTATGATGAAATTGGTGCTTTTAAGGAAGGCCGATTGGCAGTAAAAAGAGGAGGACTTTGGGGTTTTGTCAATCAAGATGGGGTAGAGGTGATTCCTTGTCGTTTTCGACGAGTCAATTATTTTAATGAAGGCTATGCCATGGTTCGACTCAAACAACAATGGGGAGTAATCAATAAAGAAGGGGAGGTCATTGTCGACTTTCGTTTTCAGAAATTAGGCAATTTCCACCAAGGCCTCGCTCCCGCCAGAGAAAAATACAAAAGCGGCTATATTGACCACAGCGGGAAGTATGTAATCGAGCCCAAATTCGACAAAGCCTTTCCTTTTCAAAGAGGAGTAGCCAGAGTGGTAAAAAATGGAAAATATGGTTTAATAAATCCCCAAGGGAAATATGTATTGTCTCCTCAATATTCGCGGATAGATGCCTTTAATGAAAATGGAAGTGCCGTCGTTCAATTTGGTAAAAGGAATATTCGCT
Source organism: uncultured Saprospiraceae bacterium (assembly GCA_964419315.1). Lineage (GTDB taxonomy): Bacteria > Bacteroidota > Bacteroidia > Chitinophagales > Saprospiraceae > CALLVY01. The sequence goes on from CAYQRA010000107.1 coordinate 6,796, forward strand.
ATGGCTTAATCAATACTGCCGGTAAAATGATTTCTACCCGCGCCTTTCGAATCATCCGACCCTATAACGAAGGAATGGCGGCAGTAAAATACAAAGACAAATACGGTTTCATTGATACCCGTGGTTATCTGGTGGTCGATAATATTTATACCAAAGTAGGTCCTTTTGTAGAAGGGAAAGCTATGGTACAGATCAATGGCATTTGCGGATATATCGACAAGAAAGGCAATGAAATTATTGAACCGCAATATTCTCAATGCCTCGATTTTGAAGACGGAAAAGCAGTCGTTTATAAAGGTTATAAAAATGGAGGAATCATTGATTCCTTGGGCAACGAAATTCTCGAGCCAAGTGTCAATCGACTCTATGGATTTAAAGAAGGACGTGGTCTGGTAAGGGATGAAAAATACCGTTTTTACTACATCACCGACGAAGCTCGTTTATACGATGGCTACTACGAAAAAGCCAGTGAATTTCAGCATGGGATCGCCGTCGTTCAATCGGCCGGAAAATGGGGCGTGATCAATCAAAAAGGACTGCCTTTAATCCCCCCCAAATACGACCAAATCGAAGAGTTCGAAGATGGTTTTGCCAGAGTCCGCATTAAAACCGTCAGCGGCCTTTCTGATCTTAGCGGAAAAATATTGATCGAACCCAATTACGAATACATTTCTTACGCGGGAGAGGGATTGTTTCGAGTAGAAAAAGGAGACCGCCTGGGCTACTTTAACGCGAACGGAAAATGGATTTGGGAACTTAGAAAATAAACTTAAAATCAAGGATTTTATAGTCAGGTGATTCCTATATAATCAAGTTCTCTAAATAAAATCGTACCTTTATTCCCAATATGTAAGTGTTTATTTTCAAGTCTTTTTTCAGGAAGTATAAGTTTAAATTTCCTGAAAGGATGACTTCGATGTCTTTTAATACAACTTCATAGAATAACTCTATCTATCACCTTTTAAATTAATTTAATTATGCGTTGGCAAGGAAGAGAAAAAAGCGATAATGTAGAAGACCGAAGGGGCGGAGGAATGGCTAAGACGGGAGCAGGAATTGGAATCGGCACCATAGTCGTATTTTTATTAGTTACTTTTTTGGGAGGAGACCCTTCTCAAGTGATTTCACAAATGCAACAATCTGGGGGTCAGCAACAATCTGGTGGGGTGGCGAATGATGGAAATGACGAACTGGCAGAGTTTGTCAGTGTGGTATTAAAAGAAACAGAGGGCGTCTGGAATAAGCTTTTTGTGGAACAATTGAATACCCGTTATCAAGAACCGGTCATGGTGCTTTTTTCTGGTCAGGTACAATCTCGTTGTGGATTGGCTAGTGCCGCTACTGGCCCTTTTTACTGTCCGGGAGATGATAAACTGTATATCGACTTAAGTTTTTATCGAGAGTTGAAAAATCGCTTTAAGGCGCCAGGTGATTTTGCGATGGCTTTTGTTGTGGCCCATGAGGTGGCGCACCATGTACAAAATAAAATTGGCATTATGGAACAAGTACAATCGCAAAGACCACGATTGAGTAAAGCAGAAAATAATGCGCTGTCGGTTCGTTTGGAATTACAAGCGGATTTTCTCGCGGGGGTTTGGGCACACCACGCTCATAAGATGAATAATATTTTGGAGAATGGCGATATTGAAGAAGCGATTAGAGCCGCAGAAGCTATTGGAGATGATGCCATTCAGTTGCAATCTCAGGGCTATGTAGTACCAGAGTCTTTTACCCACGGCACCTCTGAGCAGCGAATGCGTTGGTTCGCCAAAGGCTTAAAATCTGGTGACCTTAGAGAAGGAGATACTTTTGGTATTCCTGCTAGTCAACTATAGATTAAAATACATTCAATTGTATTTGAAAAAGCATCCGGAGGGCCTTCGGATGCTTTTTTTATGGACTTAAGTAAATGAAGTGGTTTTTCTAAAATACCACACAAAATGATTCCCTAGAAAAAAATATTCTTCAACATTGAACCGATTCCAAACCTCGGTGTATCTACCAATAACTAAATATTTTTGCAATGTATAAATTACCCTGGCTTTTACTCCTTTTTGCTTTTCCCTATTTTGGTTTTGCTCAAAAAGCGGAACCCATTAAAAGGATCACCCGAGTAACAAATGATCTCAATTACTTCCTAGAACAAAGCAAACTTTGGGAAGCCATTACCCAAAAAACACCTTCCAATAGCGACGCTTGGCTGAATTATTTTTCTGCTGCGCGCTATGCCAATATGTATACCCGAGGAGGGGAAAAACCCTATGACATAGATGCTATCGTAGCAAGTGCTAAAAAATCGGCGCCCAATACTTACGAAGTCTATTTCATCGAAGCTTGGCAACTCAACCGTCAAGCAGGCTATTTTGATCTGATCCAAAAAGCCTATGCCCTTGACCCTGATCGTCCAGATATCTATGATACTTGTGTGGCCTATTATGAGTTGAACGGAGATGAAAAACGGATGAAAGAGTTTAGTGATAAATGGTACCGCAGCAAGGATCATTCTCCAGGACTAGCAGTTTGGAATTATAATATGCTCATCGGTTTAGAGCCGAATGCCCTTCTTTTTACCAATGGAGATAACGATACTTATCCTTCTTGGGTCTTGCAACAAAGCAGCGGAATCCGCAAAGATGTCAAGGTCATCAACAGTTCCTTGATGCTAATTAAATCTTATCGCGATCAGCTTTTTGAAAAAATGGGATGCCCCCCTTTTACCAAGACGATGGAGGAAGTCGGTGGACGATTGGAGATGCAAAAAGCCGTTATTGATCATTTTATCAATTATGCAAAACGCCCTGTTTATTGTGCGATTTCGATCGGTAGAGATTTGCGAGATTTAATGGCAGACAATCTGTACTTAGAGGGAATGGTATTCCGTTTTAGTAAAGAGGCTTATGATAATATAACGGTGTTGCGTAAAAATTATGAACAACACTTGCGAATGGATCAATTCAAAACGCCTTTGTACGAAGACCCTGCCGCTAGTGTGCTAAGGCAAGCGAATCTAAATTATCTTCCTTGTCTCATTAAGTTATTAGCCCATTACCGAGCGGAGAATAATACGGCCAGGGAATTTCAGGTCAAAGACCAAATCAAAGCGGTCGCTACTGCTGGTGGAAGAGCCGAACATATTGAAAAGTATTTGAAGTAAGATTAGCGTTTACACCTTCTTTGATTGACCACTGAACTTATTATACATCATTAAGGAATCTCCTTTGTCGAATTGTCAAAAAGCAAAATGAAATACATCCTTGGGTTTATTTAGAAAACAATATGAAATAAAAAGTGATGAGGCCCTGATGGTTCTTCTGCAAAGAGGGGACCATTCGGCTTTTGGAGAATTGTACAATCGGTACTCCATTAAAATGCACCGTTATTTTTATCGCATGTTGGGACAAGATCCAACTTTGGCGAGCGACCATACCCAAGATTTATTTTTGCATGTCTTGGAAAGGCCACAGCTTTTTGATGCCAAACGTAAATTTTCTACCTGGCTCTATGCCATTGCTTCCAATCGGTGCAAAAACGTATACCGATCTTGGAGCCGTAAACCGGCCACTTTGGAATTAGCGGATCGGCCAATTATTGCCAAAGAAGTCAGTCCCCCGGAAAAGTTGGATCAAGTGATTTTTGATGAAGCCTTGCAAAAGGCCATTGGTAATTTGCCAGCTGCCCAAAAAGAATGTTTTATCCTGAGATATCAAGAAGAATTGTCGATCAAAGAAATAGTTGAAATAGTTGAATGCCCTGCGGGAACCGTAAAATCCCGACTTCATTATGCCCTAAAACAATTGGCCAAGGGTTTGCAAGCATTCAACCCAAAACCTTCAGAATTATGAGTTTAAATAAAAAAAATTGGGACCTAGAAAAATTCTTACAGACCAGAGCTTTTAGTGAATTGAATGCCGAGCAACAAGTCTGGGTTTTACAAAGTATTTCTGAAGCGGATTATCAAAGTCAACGCTGGATGCTACTCGCGAGTAAAGACTTTTTTGCACATGATGAAATCCCTCCAGCACCTTCTCTAGAACAAGTGATGGCTCGGCGACCGGGGCCACCGCAGCAAGGTGGATTCTTTTCCTTTTTAGAAAGAATAAGCCATTGGAATGTTCCTGCTTGGCAATTGGGAATGGCCATTATTTGTGGCTGGATATTCGGACAATGGAATGCCAATCAAGAAAAATCTAGTCTAGGAATCGTTCCCCAAATCGTTTATCAAACCGATACGATTGTTCGAGAAATTCCTATTTATATTGGACTTGGCAAACAAGCATATGCCGCTTTGGTCGACAGCCAAGAACAAAAAATTCAAAAACCATTAGAAAATAAAAAACCAATACTAAACAAATCGGCCAGTGCTTCGGTGGCCAGAGATCGAGAATTATTTGACTTGGCTGTAGGCATGCAATAGTCTAAAATGGTCTGACGTGCTTAAATAGGTGGGTTTTCCGATTTGACCCCCTTGTTTATCAGGAGACCAAACGATTGAGTGCTGGCAAACAGAGTCGGAAATAAGAAGCACTAAAAAGCCGCCCATTAACTTAAATCTAAGCTTTCTCCTACAAGCTGCAAAAAATCCCTTATTTTCACCGAAACAAAAGTACTTCCTATGTATAAGTTTCGGTTCGTTTCCTTTTTGTCCCTCCTCTTCTTGGCTTTTTCATTAAACGCCCAAGGACCAAAGGTCTTGGCTGTTTCTCCACTCAACATGGCTATGGCGAATGCGGAGAATTTAGAAATTCAGATTGATTTTGACCAAGCCTTAGATTTGACGACGGTAGATGTCAGCACCTTTAAGGTTTTTGGCCGTTGGACAGGCCCCAGAATTGATTTGACGATTAGCATGAGCAATGATGATAAACGAGTTACGCTACTCCTAGATAATCAAGCAGACCCTTTCAATGCTGGAGAATGGGTAAGCGTTTCTCTAAATACAGGAATCAAAGGGACTAATGGTGATTTTATGGCAAAGGGATATGCTTGGAATTTTTGGATGGAAACGAAAGTGGGTTCTTTGATTCAAGAAAATATTAAGACCATTGAATTGAGACAAGCAGGAGAGACTTGGCTACAGACTTATGGAGCCTATGCAGGAGATTTGGATAATGATGGTTTTTCTGATCTGACGGTGGTCAATGAAAATACGGATGACTTGAGAATTTTGTTGAATGATCAAGCAGGTGATTATCAAGCCGCGGATTTGGAAGTCTATCCAATGGGACAAGCTACCCCAAGTCCAAATGAAGGCGCAGATTTTAATTTTGATGGAGATATTGATTTGGCGATATGCACTGCACACGATAATGAACTGCGGGTCTTATTTGGAGATGGAGAAGGGAGTTTTTATCAAAAAGACGATTACGAAACAGGAATGAATGCTAGGGGTTTGGCGGTATTGGATTTTGATGGAGATGGGGCAGAAGATATCATGATTGCCAATCGTGGATCAAGTAATATGACGATGTTTCGAAACGATGGAACTGGCGAGTTCTTTAGAACCAATTTGGACATAGACCTAAGTGGCGAGGGAGAATCTGGTTTGGTGGCGGTGGATGCCAATAATGATGGTATCACGGATTTATTTGTTGGAAACTATA
>CAYQRA010000108.1:0-12374 GCA_964419315.1 uncultured Saprospiraceae bacterium
TCTTTGGATATGCCCCAGCACGGTCGTGCGAATCTGTGCTGGACAACCTTTATCCTCCAGAGAACGGCGGATATAATTGGCCATTCCTGCGAGTTTGATATGCCGATCGCCAATGTCTTTAGAAGCTTCGCCCAATACGGTTCCATCTAGGGGCTTGGCACCTTCTGCTACCACAATATTTACAAAACCTTTTCCTTTTTTATAGCGTTTGTTCACTTTCTTTAGCACCTGATCCATATCAAAAGGAATCTCTGGAATCAAACAAATCTCGGCACCGCCCGCAATAGCGGTATGCAAGGCAATCCATCCGGCATCCCGGCCCATCACTTCCATGATCATCACGCGATGATGACTTTCGGCAGTTGTTACCAGTTTGTCAAAACTTTCCGTTGCTATTTGTACGGCCGTACTGAATCCAAAGGTGAGGTCGGTGGCAGAAAGGTCATTGTCGATCGTCTTGGGAACACCGATGATAGGTAGCCCCAATTCAAATAATTTTTGAGAAATCATTTGACTACCATCTCCACCGATATTGACCACTGCCGTAAATTGATGGTCTTTTATTTTTTGCATCAATTCCTGACAAACATCCTTGGTCGTCCAAGATCCATCTTCCAATTGCACCGGATAATCTAGTGGGTTTCCTCGATTGGTTGTCTTGATGATGGTTCCACCTTTGACGTGGATACCCGCCACCTTGGAAGGCGTCAGTTTGACCAACTCTGGTGGTTCTTGCAAAATACCATTGAAAGCTTCTAAGCTTCCCCAGACTTCATAAGCCCCATCATTCTTCGCAGCCTTGGTCAAGGCTCGGATTACCGCATTCAATCCCGGACAATCTCCTCCTCCGGTGAGGACTAATATCTTCTTCTTCATCCAATTCGTACTTTAGTTAGGGCGCAAATTTAAACTTTTTTCCCTTTGCAAAAGATAGAATTGGCTTTGAGTTATAGGATATTTTATCCGGTTGTTTATTTTTTACCTGTGGCGCAGCTCGGAGCTGCACCGCAAGTAATTTAAAACCTAAGAGGGAGGTCCGATAAAAAAAGGTATTTGCATAATACTTTCTGCTCGTAGATGCTACCTTTCTTGTTTTTAGTCTTTTTTTGGGAAGAGGTAAGGGCTATCTTGAAGGTAGCCCTTACCTCGTTTTGCAAATGCTCTTTTGGAACCTTTTCTCTTATAACAATATTAGGAGCTACCTTCCAGATAACTCCTACATTTGTTTTACATTTTTTCCAGTACCTTGTCGATCTGCACCATATGCCTTTGGTGGTGATAAATAACAAAACGAAAAGTATCCCCCAATTTTAATTTTATAAGATTGGAAATGGTAATCGGGGTTTTGGTTTTATGAAGATCTATTGTTCTGGCTTGCTCCAATAAATCTAAAAATTGTTCCTGCTGACTTTTAAAAGTTTGCACTACTTCGATAGACAAATCACTTTTTGCTGGCACCTTATCTTTAAAAGTTTTCATTTTATTGCGAACCACGCCATCTTTGGGGAGCATGGATTTGGCGAAGTAATTTCCAAGCAATCCACTTTTAAATAGCTCCCGACTTTTACTGTCCCTATTTTTTTGAATGGCTTTGGTGATTTCGGGAATATAAAATTCCCCGTAGAGGTTGAGGTGTTGGAGACACTCTAAAATACTCCAGCTTTCAGGGCTGGCTTTCCAATTGAGTTCTTGAAAGGAGAGGGGAGCGATGTCGCTAGATAAGCGTTTGAGAATAGTCTTTGTTCTAGCTTGTAGATCGTCTAAAAGTTCTTGGCTGTTGATGGTCATTTTTTTTATTGTAAAAATGGCGGGTTTAGAGCAAAGAAACCTTGATTGAAATCAAGATTTCTTTAATCGACTCAAAGTTTCAGGCGTCATGCGAAGATAGGAGGCAATGTATTTATTGGGAATTTCCTGAAAAAGTTGGGGACTGCGTTTGAGAACGCGCTGGTAGCGATCTAGGGGTGAGGCGGTGAGGAGGTCAATTTCTCTTTCGAGTTGTTGAAGTACCAAATGTTCCATGGCTTTTTGCCAAAGCTCTTGGTAAGCTGGTTTTTTTTGTAAAAAGTGATAGAAACTATCCTTGGAGATGCCTAGGACTTTGGCTTTCTTTAGGGCTTGAATATAGAAAGCCGAAGGTTGGTCTGCTAAGAAAGAGTTCAATGCAGAGATAAAAGAACCCTGATAACCAAAACGGATGGTCAACTCTTCCTCTTCCCCCTCTACAAAAATACGCAAGGTGCCTTCTTCTACATAATAAAGGTAAGGACTGGCCTGTCCTTTTTTTACCAAAAAATCCCCTCTATTTAATTTTTTCGATGGCATCCAGATATCTGGGGCGACTTGGTCAATTTCCATCTTAAAAAAACGATTGATATCCATACAGCTGGATTTGAGCAATGCTGGAATTTAGATCTAAATAAATTCCAGCATTATTGATCATAAACTATCGACGACCACCTCTCAAGCCACCTCTTAAAAAACGAGCGGCCCACATGATGATGATGGCACCAATGGTGGCAGAAACAATCATTCCTACTATTTTCGGATTTAAATTTACTCCGAAGGTTTCAGAAATGATTTTGACAATTCCAGAACCTGCGGTTAGACCTAAAAAATCAAAAATGTTTCCACCCACAACTGCTCCCGCAATTCCGAGTAAAGCATTGATAATAAAACCAAAATTGTCTCCTCGCATAATTCTCGCAGCAAGGGTACCTGCCACAGCACCCACCAAAACCATTGTTAAAATATTACCGACTTCCATGTATGTTTTTTTTTGTGATTGGCAAAAATAGTTAATTTTTAGGAACTGTAAAGGACTTAGCTAAAAGCTAGTTAGGACAAACACATCCGGGCTAAATGCGGGGACGGTGCCAAGCATGTGGTCTTAGTTAGTTTTTTGGAATATGTTTTTATTTTGTTTCGGGGTGTTTCGACGTGTTGAAACTACCATGTGCATCAAGCTAATTTTTGACGTTCTTGGACAAATCCCGTGGTCAACCAAAAATAAGAACAAAAAAGCGACTAGAAGACCTGTGACGAGCTTGCCTAGTTAAGCGTTTTTTTCTTCTTTTTGATTGACTCACACACGGGATTTGTCAGAGAACCATTTTTGATAATTTGTTTTTCATATCGTTTTGGGGTAGTTCCGGCTCTGTAAAAAAAGGAATCAGGATTTTACTAAACTAGATGATGTCATCTCTCAATATTTGCTGAACCGCTCTTTTGGCTGCGGAAACCGCGCCATCCATGTATCCACCGTATTGAGTGGCCGTTTCGGTGCCGGATAAAATCAGCCTTCCGCCATAATAAGTACTTTGATAGACTTTATGCCCATTATTCTGATGCGCCATCACGTAGCTTTTATAGGGGCTATGGGTAAATTCCTCTGTAGACCAAAGGCGATCTTCATACGCAATAAATTCCCGAGCTTCTGGCCCCATCGCTTTTGCCAATTGTTCAAGAACCATCTTTTTTCTTTGCTCTTGATCAAAGTGCATGGCTTGGCCACCTAGAAAACCTTTTAAGGCATAGCTCGTCCCTTCAAAATTCGAATGGTCGTAGAGTTCTGGAGAAATGCTACATTGACTAAACATCGTCCCTGAAAATCCTTTTTTCTCCCAAAACGGACTTTTATAAACCAAAGCAAACTTGATGGATTCACTCATCCAAGTGTGGGTTTGCTGAAAAATAGCAAAAGCCTCAGAACCTAAAGAAGGTGCAAACTGGATGCTTTGCGCTAGCAGATTGGGAGGTAAAGTGCTGATGACGTGGGAGGCAGAATATTCTTGTCCTTTTTGATCCGTCAGTAGTAGACCTTCTTTTTTTTGACTAATCGTTTTGATTTGTACTCCTTTATTTATAGTATCCTTAGGTAAGGAATCCGCCAATTTTCGGATCACTTCGGCAGTTCCACCTTTAACTCGGAAAGAGGTTTCTTGATTGGCTGGGATCTGAAATTGCTGCGCAGGTTCAAAAGACATGGGTTCAAAAAATGCAATGCCTTCCATTTTTTGTGGAAAAGCGCCTATTTCCAATTCTTGCAAGAGTTCCGTGAAATGAACATGTTTATGACCAAACCAAGTGGCTCCCATCTCAATAGGTGTCGCTTTACCAGCCTGAATCGTATCAATCCGGCCTCCGAGGCGATTTCGAGCTTCTAATACGATTGAAGTGATTCCCTGTTTTTGCAAAAAATAGGCACAGCTTAAGCCAGATAAACCTCCTCCTATTATAATGATATTTCTTTCCATGCTTTTTCTATTTCTAGCGATGAATTGGCTAATTATTATCAATAACAATGATATTTCGGATTCCTTTTGCTGAGGCAAATAAGGCAAGCCATCTTTTGATCTCTAGGTTCATTAACTAAACCATAGTTTATCTTCTATTTTTTATCAAAGTCATTTTGAGCGATTAAACCCTTCCAAATTAAAAGAGAAATCTGTGACAGCGTTCCCCAATATAAGCAGGGCGAGCAAGAAAATTGGATTAATTCTCGGAAAAGCCTGTCTGGACTGATGTCACTAGAGTAGCGAAAACCGAAAAAAGGAGGAACTTCTTCGAATTTGGAGGACGTGTTTTCAGTAAAAAGAACTATTCTGTTCTATTTTTTTCAAAAAAAAATGACTCACTTAAAGGGCCTTTTTTAAAACTCATTCCTTTCATTTTTGCTAGGCAGAGAACATGAAAAACTAAGTAAAATGAAGCCATTTTTAACTGATATTCAATGATTTATCTTAATATTTGATTGGATTTACCTGTCACATAGGAATAGTAATTTTGAGTATTTCTGGGGCTGTTTTACTCCTCTGGCACAGTTTTTCGGTATCTTTTAGTGTTATACCATGAGAAATACAACATATACCAAATGAAAATATCTATTTTTAAAGCAATAGTACTGATTGGCCTAGTCCTTGTAATCAGTAATAGTGCAAAAGCTCAAGTCGGTATCGGTACCGAAAACCCAACCAACACACTACATGTCAAACCAGCGGATGCTAATGAGGATCCACTTAGAGTTGAAAATCTAAATGAAATTTTGCAAGGGGACTCTGGACTTTTAGTCGTCGACCCTGCAACTGGTGTAGTGCGTTACATGCATATGGACAGCATTTTTAATTACCTTTCTGTTACCGTTGATAGAGATAATCAGAATGAATTACAAAATGCTGGGGAAGTTCCTTTAAGCCCATCTCTAGATATAGATAATGATGGCAGTGATGAACTCAATGTCCAATCGGCCATTGAAACGCTGGCAGCAAGTTTGCCTAAAGGAACATTCAAATCAATCGGAGATGCCCGAACTGCGGGTCTAGTAGATGGAGAATCTTTCTGGGCTGATCCGCAAGGTGTTTTTGGATGCAGTGGTTGCGTAGTAACTCTTCATCCTGGAATGAATTGATTTCCCCCTCTAATTATAAAAGCAAAATTTCACCCATCTTCCTTTTTTGAGGTGGGTGAAATTTTAAATAAATACCTAGTTTTATTGCGTGGTGGCAAAAGTTAAGTAATGCACCTTGCAAGTAGTTTTAGACGTAACCTGAAAATGAAAATACATCATCTTATCCAATTATTGGATTAGATGACTTTGTGGTTTTACCAACCACCTTTAGATGCTTGTTATGTATTGTTCATTTTATAAATAATCCTAAAGTCTAACACTATGAGAAAGAAGCTATTTTTAGAGCTTTTTAGAAAGACACTCCTGGTCGGTTTTTCTTTCTTTTGCTTCGGAGGGGGAGCAATTTTTGCACAGATTGGTGGTGGTGGTGGTATCATCCACGTTGCTGGCGATCCAGATGCAATTCTTGCTACTCAAGATGTCGACATCAACGAAGGTAATATCTGTTTTGATCGCGATGCACAAATTGTGTATTTCTTCGATCCAACGGGTACCGCTGGAGTCAATCAATGGAACGGAGTCGCAGTTGGTAGTTTTGCCGATACTGATACCCGTTTGACCAATCCAACCGTTTCTGGTGGTAACCTTGTTTTTGATATCTTAGATGTCATTACCAATACTACTTCTGGAACAGAAACCGTAGCCATTTTGGATATTGCACCCGTACAGAGTGTAACTGGTATCAATGATATCTCCGTTACCACTCCTTCACCTGGGGTATACCAAGTGGATTTCACAGAATTTCACACAACTCTTACCATTACTAGTGATACCTTATTCTACACGGATGAAACGAATACGGTGAATAGTATCGTTTTGCCAACTTCAGATGGATCGGATACGCAAGTAGAAGATGCTGGAGATATTACCGTGACTGGAACAGGTACTACTGCTGATCCATATGTTGTAGACTTCTCGGAGGCTTTGACGACTTTGACGATCACCAATGATACTTTATTCTATCTAGATGAAGATGGTACGACCAATAATATCGTTTTACCTACCTCAGACGGATCAGATACGCAAGTAGAAGATGCAGGAGATATCACCGTTACTGGAACGGGTACCACTGCTGATCCATATATTGTAGATTTCTCGGAAGCTTTGACAACTTTGACGATCACCAATGATACTTTATTTTATCTAGATGAAGATGGTACTACGAATAATGTTGTTTTGCCAACTTCGGATGGATCAGATACGCAAGTAGAAGATGCTGGAGATATCACGGTGACTGGAACGGGGACCACTGCTGATCCCTATGTCGTAGATTTCACAGAATTCCATACAACTTTGTCGATCACCAATGATACCTTATTCTATACCGATGAGACCAATACCGTAAACAGTATTGTTTTACCAAGTTCAGATGGATCGGATACGCAAGTAGAAGATGCTGGAGACATTACGGTAACTGGAACCGGTACCATTGCTGATCCATATGTTGTAGACTTCTCAGAAGCTTTGACAACTTTGACGATCACCAATGATACTTTATTTTACCTAGATGAAGACGGAACTACCAATAGTATCGTTTTGCCAACTTCGGATGGATCGGATACGCAAGTAGAAGATGCTGGAGATATTACGGTGACTGGAACGGGGACCACTGCTGATCCATATGTTGTAGACTTTTCGGAAGCTTTGACGACTTTGACGATCACCAATGATACTTTATACTATTTAGATGAAGATGGCACCACGAATAATGTTGTATTGCCAACTTCAGATGGAACAGATACACAGATTGATGATAGCAACAGTGTTTATGTTTTAGGAGATGGTTCTGTAGCGACCCCTTATACTTTACAAGTAGATGGAGCTCATGATGTACTCAATGCTGGTATGGTACCAGTTACAGATGGTGCTGGAAATTTGAGTTGGACGGATGCCGTTACTGGAGCTGAAATTACTGCGGAAGGAGCTATTCAGTTAAACCTAACCGATGGAACTTCGGTCATCCTTGATTTGGATGATGCACCGAAGGTAAGTGACATGAGTGAGGTGAATACTGCGATTACCAATTTGACAACTGCTGGACATCCATCAGGAATTGTTATCGCTGATCAAGCCAATACATTTGGATTACCAGCGACTAGTCAAGTAGGAGTTATCTTCTTTATTAAACAATAATTGAGAGTTTACGTACAAATTAGTTGGGGCACCTAAACGCCCCAACTAATTTTATTTATTTGTGAGACCAGAGAGAACAGGCCAACCCCTAATTTTGAAAAACTATTGACAATGAAAATAAATGCTCCCCTCGCATTATTTTTAGTATTGTTTTTATATACAGGTTTATTACAAGCGCAGACACCAACAGGTGGCTGGGGAAATTGTGAGTTTGCTACCGTTGCTACAATGGATGCTTTTGATCCTTCGGGATCAACTTATACTTGTAAAAAAGCTTATGTAACAGCTACCGACGAACATTATCGCTGGGATGGATCCGCTTGGGTTCTAGAGCGTGCTGACGTCGAAAATATCTATAATACTTCTGATACTCTTACCGCCGATCGGACCGTAATTCTGTCGGGCAGAGACCTTACTTTTGAAGGAACGAATGATATCTTCTTTCAAGCCGATGGAAAAGTAGGAATCAATAATGTTTCTCCTAATTTCGATCTTGATGTAACCGGAACTGCCAGAGTAGATACCCATCTTTTTGTTGGCCCAAATGCTGGTTCTGGAACCAATGCTAGCACCAGAATAGCTACTAATTTTGACCTAGATATTGCTAACACCTTTCAAATATATTCTAATTCCACCATTACTTCAGCACCACTAACTGCGACTCGTACTTCTTATGGAGCCTACTTTAATTTGCTCAATAATAAATCAGAAGGGACTGGTAATTCCGATGCCATGGGTGGTTTTTTTCAAGTGAATATCACTGGTACTAATACTTATAGATCCATGTATGGCGTTCGGGGTATGGCTCAAAACTCTAGTAATGCTACTTCTGGTTTAGGGACACTGTATGGAGGGTATTTTAGAGCTTATAATGCCTCTACTACTGCTAATGTGGCAAACTTATATGGAAGTTATGCTCAAGCGCGAGGACGTACTGGTGCAGCAGGAGATATTAGTAATGCCTATGGGACAAGATCTGAAGCTCGTGCTTATAATGCCGATATTAATAATGCTTACGGAATCTATGGCTATGCCGCAAATAATAATAATTATACTGGAAATATCAATAATGCTTATGGCGTCTATGGATACGTAAGAGTAGATTCTGATGATGGTGGAGATATTACCAATGCTTATGCCGGATATTTTCAAACCAATAGAAGAGGTGCTGGATCAACTTTGATGAATCGTGCCGATGGTATTTACATCAATACCAATGCAGCAGTAACGGCCTATGGTGCTAGAATATTTGTAGACGATATCGCTGCGGACAATAATTATGGACTCTTAGTAGATGCCTTTAATGGAACGAACAGCAATTTTGGAATAATGGGAGTACGAGGAGATTGGGTGTTGCGAGAAGATGGAGATGGGGTGATTGGAAATAGCGGGAATACCGGAGGAGGAGATTTGAGTATTGGAGCTGGTGATGACCTTGTTTTGTATCATGATGGGAGCAATACTCAAATCATCAATAATACCGGAAATCTCAATATAACGGGTACGGGAGGCGATGATGTAATCCTTTCTGAAACGACTGGAAATGTTGGAATTGGAAATGCCAGTCCGGCAGCCAAACTTGATGTAGATAATGGAACCGTACGCTTTTCAGATTATGGAACCGGTGTGCAAGATGGAACAGATACCCATGTACTTTCTGTCAATGCTTCTGGAGATGTACAAGAAATGACTTTTTCGGAATTGGCGGATAGCATTGCTACTTTTTCTTCCTCTAGTGCAGATTCTTCTCTTTATACGATAGACGGTTCTTTATTAGCGAATAGAACGGTGAATATGGATGGCAATGATTTGACCTTCGATGCGACTACTGATGTTGTCATCAAGAGTTCTGGAAGATTGGGGCTAGGAACTCCAAGCCCTTCCCAAATGATTGATGTAGCTGGAGCCAATAAAGTACAAATCGGAACCTTTGCCGGAAGTGCAGGTGGAAAATTAAGAGTGGATGTTGCTGCTGGCGAAACAGAAACTCAAGGCATTAAAGTGATGAACTTGAGAACAACAGGACAAAACTTCGGCGTAAATGGAACGGCTGCGGGGGTAGGAGCAACTACTAATACAGGCCTATATGGCTGGGCCTCTGGCGCTACCAATAATTATGGCCTTCATGTAGATAACGGTCACGGAATTGTCGATGATAGTATGGCCATCGGAACCTCAAGTCCACTGGCTCGATTGCATGTAAAAGAAGGAACAAATTTTAACTCTGTCATTATTGGAGAATCCGAAAACACTGCCTCTTGGTCTAGAACACTTACGGGACTTACGCCGAATGTACCGGATGGAAGTATATCTGGTTTGTTTACTTTCGGGCAGACAGATACTCCTAGAGAAGCTGGTCATATGTACTTTGTAGATGATGCAACGGATGGAGATGAATACATAGGATTTGCTATCCGGAGTGGGTCTTGGAATATTTTGACGATGACCGGAGCTGGTGATGTCGGAATTGGTACAAATACTCCGGCTGCTAAATTGGAGGTAGCGGGAAGCGTTCGTTTTTCTGATCACGGAACTGGAACGACTTACCTCGATACAGCGAGTAGCACTACGCCCGCCGATATTGATTATGTACTTGGTGTCAATAGCGATGGCGATGTATTGGAAATGAATACTGCCAAGTCTTCAAAGGTATTTTATCCACCACCAATCGTAGTGGATGTAAGCGCAACTGGTACTGGTTTTACACTTAATTTGCACAAAAGTTATATGGATTTGTATGCTGCTCCTGCCGTCGCAAGTTTAGGCGCACCTACAGCGATTCCTTCCTATGCGAGTGACGAACTCTATTATTACGTTATTGAATATGATAATTCTATTTTTTCTGGAGTTTCTATAGATGCAGACGGAATTCTATCCTATAATATTGATGATACTCCTGCCGATAATTGCTCCGTATTTACTGTTGTTTTTGTGGTGAAATAATACCCAAAGGAAATTCAAAATATGACTTGGTTCTTCAATAAAAGTAGCACTCTATTTTTTCTTATCCTATTGATCTGTAGTGCTGCTAGGCTTGGACTTGCGCAGACTACCATATTGTCAGAAGACTTTTCTGCTGGAGCACTTCCTACGGGATGGAGCAATAATATAATTAGTGGAGATAGCAATGATACTTGGAGGTATAATAACCCCGGAGGTCGGACTACTTTTAGCCCCATCTCTGGCAACTTTGCAATCTTCGATAGTGATGCTTACAGTAATAATTCTAGAGCTGAAAATGTTGCTTTAGAAAGCCCTGCTTTTGACGCAAGTACTTATACTTCTCTTGATTTAAATTTTGACCATATGTATCGTTTTTGTTGCTCCGGAGATGCAGTGGTAGAGGTCTATAATGGGAGTATTTGGCAAGAAGCCTATAGCGCAGGATCTACTAGTGTGGGCTATCCTGCGCTTACTGTTTCTGAATCTGTCAATATCCTTTTCTTTGCGGAAGGCGCTAGCAATGCCAGAGTGCGGTTTAGATTTACTGGAAATTATAGCTGGTGGTGGGCGATAGATAATGTGGAAATAGTAGGAGGCACGGAATGTACGATTACTTTTTCAGAAAATACGGTAGATGGGGATTTTGATGGAAATATTTATGTTCATGCAAGTGATATTGATGAAGATGGAGACATGGATTTATTTGGAGCGGGTCTAGTAGAAGATGAGATTACTTGGTGGGAAAATGATGGCAATGAAAACTTTACCGAAAGAATTATTGAAGCTTCTTATAATGGTGCATCTGCGGTCTCGGTATTTGATATAGATGGAGATGGGGACTTAGATATTTTAGGTTCGGCACTCTATGATGATGATGTGACTTGGTGGGAAAATGATGGCAATGAAAATTTTACAACTCGCACCATAGATGGATCTTTTAATGGGGCTCATGCCGCAATTGCCATAGACATGGATGGGGATACGGATATAGATATTGTTGCGGCTGCTTTTTTTGCAGATGATATTGTTTGGTATGAAAATAATGGCAACGAAAATTTTACCAAGCGCAATATTGATGTCAACTTTAATGGTGCTCGTCAAGTCGATGCTTTTGACATAGATGGAGATGGGGACATAGATGTTGTGGGGGCAGGTTATTTTGAAAATGAAATTACTTGGTGGGAAAACGATGGTAGTGAAAACTTTACAGAAAATGTAATTGATGGAGCTTATATCAATGCCAGAGGTGTTTTTATCGCAGATGTAAATGGAGATGGTAATCAAGATGTTTTGGGAGTATCTTTTGGTGATGATGAAATTACTTGGTGGGAAAATGATGGGAGCGAAAATTTTACAGAGCGTACCATAGATGATGCTTATGATGGAGCCGGTTCTGTATACGCAACCGATCTGGATGAAGATGGTGATATCGATGTTTTGGGGACTGCCATCAATGGGCAAGAGGTAACTTGGTGGGAAAATGATGGGAGCGAAAACTTTTACAAACGTACGGTGACGAATACCTATGATGGTGCCTATTATGCCGTGGCAGCAGATGTAGATGGAGATGGAGGAAATGATTTGGTTACTGCCGCAAGATTTGATAATGATATGACTTGGTGGAAAAATGATCGGGCTTGTGTGGAAACCTGTGTAGACACCATCACCACGGAGAATACGATAGATGGCAGTTTTGATGGAGCAGGATCTGTATATGCGATAGATGTAGATAGCGATGGGGATGTGGATGTAGTTGCTGGTGCCAGTAATTTAGATGAATTGGCTTGGTGGGAAAATGATGGCGGTGAAAATTTTACCAAACGAATAGTTGATAATAATTTTGTGAATATCGTATCCGTCTTCGCTATGGATGTCGATAAGGATGGTGATG
>CAYQRA010000109.1:0-5385 GCA_964419315.1 uncultured Saprospiraceae bacterium
GAGATTTAAAGAACGATCAGAATAAGGCTATTTGGTCAAAAAGAAAATAATAGGAATCAAAGCGAATCCTAAAGGAACCAATATCGAATAGAATGTTCCAACTATTTTGATAGCCGGAGTATATTTTTTATGGTTGAGTCCCAAAGATTGGAAAGATGATTGGAAACCATGATAGAGGTGAAAGCCAATGACGACCATAGAGATCACATAAAATAGTACAAAGTACCATTGACTAAATGCGTCTGCTACGGGGATGTAAAGGTTTTTTACACCCTCTGGATAATCTGCATATACCTGTAATGGCAAAGTACCAAATTTCATCTGGAACCAGAATTGCCACATGTGGATCAAAATAAAAACGAGGATCACCGTTCCAAGCCAACCCATATTTCTGGAGGAGATGGTAGTGGTGCTTTTACTAGTTACGGCATAGCGACTAGATCTAGAGGCACTGTTTTTTCTCCAAAGCAGGAGACCTTGTGCAGCATGAAGTAAAATAAAGAAATAATTACCATAGGAGATCACTTTGATCAGTGGATTGGTAGTCATCATTTTTGCATAGATGTTAAAAGTCTCTCCACCGTCGTCTATCAATAGCTGTAAATTGCCAATGAGATGGACAATTAGAAATAGCATTAGAAATAGCCCCGTAAGGCTCATGATGATTTTTTTTCCAATGGAAGAAGTAAGAAAACTTGAAAACCAACTCATAATATCAGGGTTTTGTTTTGGATGCCTACAAATCTATATTTTTATACGTATTTCGCCAAGTGCTGTTCGGATATTCACTTATTTAGAATGAGTCTAATTAGCGGCGAGTTTGCAGGATTCTAAAACAAAGAATGCTACTAAAGCAGGACGAAAGGGAATGAATTATTCGTCCTATATAGTAGCAGTGGTATTTTTTCTAGGATACTAAATCCTGATCATGGGAGTATCCAGCCAAGGTTGATTGCTACAGACTGGTATTGAGTTCCTTTGAGGGCTGCCTATGGGATGGCTTGGTATCCCCACACCATGGCGATATTCCAAACCTATTTCAAATCGCTGTAGAATTATTGCTGCTACCCTGACTTGTCCAAAAACTCTTTGGTAAAATCCAGTTTTAATATTCTGGGTTTCACTATAGTTTTCATAAGTCTTTATGGTCTGATTATTCAGTTCTTTGTAGCGAGAAAAATCCAATACATCTTGAATCCAAATAATAGTACTAATACTTTTGTTTAGGAGGGGAAAGCTGGAAAAAAAATTCTATTTTAGTATTGAAACAACCTAGTAAAAAATGAAAATACTGATGGTCTGCCTCGGTAATATCTGTCGCTCTCCCTTGGCAGAAGGAATTCTCAGAAATAAAGCACAGCAAAAAAAACTTGATTGGCAGATTGATTCTGCCGGAACGGGGGCTTGGCATACGGGCGAAAGCCCTGATTCGCGGTCTATTGATGTAGCGCAGAAACATGGGATAGATATTTCACAACAACGCGCTCGGCAATTGCAAGCCACCGACCTAGCAGAATATGATCTTCTTTTAGCAATGGACAGTTCCAACTACCAAAATATTCTCAAGATGGCTTCCACAAAGGAAGAAGAAGCTAAGGTGAAAATGATAATGAATTATTTTCAGCCCGGATATAATCAAAATGTTCCTGACCCCTATTATGACAGCGATGGCTTTGAGCAAGTTTACCAAATGTTGGATAAAGCCTGCGCTAAAATTCTAGAAGAGCCAGAACAATAAGAAAATCAATTTCTTGTTTTAGTATACAGCAACCCATCTATTAGTTTTTTTATTGAGGTATTTGGTGATTTTAATAATCATTCGGATGGGTTTAAAGGAGAATGGAACGCTATGACTAAACGTATAGCTATTAGCCCTTGGGCAAAAGTTTCGAAAAATTGGCAACTAGGAACTGGCTTTGCTTATGTAAGTCGAGTAGGGCGATCGCATTTTACTGCAGTACTAAATGCGAAGTATAAAAACTTCCAACTGGATATTAGTAGAGGGCAAGATAGTGCAGTGATTGTCGAGAAGGTTTCGGTATTTGGGGTTTCTTTAGCATACGTTAAGGTATTGGAAAAAAATAAATAAGAAGAGGATCTGTATCAGAGCGCATCAAAAAAAGCGAAAAGAAATATCCATTTCATTGCGCTTTTTTTATACATCAAATTCCCGCAGGAATCCAAAAGCCTTCTTATTTTTTAAACGCTTTTTTCACCACCTCCGCTTGTTGCTTGTCGTGGACCTTTTTAAATCCAGTCGCAGGCGAAGCACTCACTGGTCGAGAGACTAAATTGAACGTTTCATTAGGATAGTTGGACAAAATAAATTGCCAAGCACCCATGTTTTCTGATTCCTCCTGTACCCAACAAATTTTTGCATTCTTATAGCGCTTCAATAATTTATTGATATGCAATTTAGGGAATGGATACAATTGTTCAATCCGGATGATGGCCACATCATCGCGTTTTTTATCTTGCTTTTCTTGTAGCAGGTCATAGTAGATTTTACCCGTACAGAAAAGGGCTTTTTTAACTTTCTTGAGATTGCGACTCGTTACTTCTGGATCATCATAGTATTCATAAAAACTATTCTCCTCTTTTTTCTCAAAGGCATCCAAATTAGAAACACATAATGGATGACGCAACAAACTCTTGGGAGACATCACTACCAATGGTTTGCGGAAAGGTCGCTCCAATTGACGGCGAATGGCATGGAAGAAATTGGCGGGTGTGGTGATGTTTGCAACCGTCATATTATAATTGCCGCACATTTGCAAGAAACGTTCTAAGCGAGCAGAAGAGTGCTCCGGTCCTTGGCCTTCATAGCCATGTGGGAGTAGCATAACTAATCCACTCATTCTCTGCCACTTACTTTCCCCAGCAGAAATATATTGATCCACGATGGTTTGCGCACCATTATAAAAATCTCCAAATTGAGCTTCCCAAATCACTAGGGAATTAGGCGAAGCCAAAGAGTAACCATATTCAAATCCCAGTACTCCAAATTCAGAAAGCAAAGAATTATAAATTCTAAATTTTCCTTGCTTAGCCGCAATGCCATCTAAGCGATTGAGTTCCGTATAGTTTTTGTCGTCGTAGAAGATCGCATGTCGGTGAGAGAACGTTCCTCGTTTGACATCCTGTCCACTCATGCGAACATCTTTATTGTCTAATAGTACAGAGCCATAGGCCAATAGCTCGGCCATTGCCCAATCAAGTTTTCCTGCATCTAAAAGTTTTTGCTTCCCTTTTAGTAAACGATTGACTTTTCCAAGTGGAGCAAAGTTTTCTGGCAAAGTCATCAAATGCTTGATGATTTTATTTACTCTACTTTTAGCAATACCTGTAGGAGGGGAAATGTCAAAGTCTTTAGCATTACTAGTTGCCTTCAGTTTTTTCCATTCTTTCTCCGGAGCTTGATACGTATAAGGCAATGGTTTTTGCTTGACAGAATCTAGCCGATTCTGCAAATCATTCCAAAAGGTCTTTTCTAGGCTAGTAGCCATTTCTTTTTCTACGGCACCCGTTTCGATTAGTTTTTTAGAATAAATTTCCCGAGGGTTAGGATGCTTTTTGATGATGCCATACATTTCTGGTTGTGTAAATTTCGGATCATCTCCTTCATTATGTCCATGACGACGGTAGCAAACCATATCAATAAAAACATCATTATTGAACAACTGGCGATATTCAGCGGCTAGCTCCGCGGCAAAGATTACCGCATCTGGATCATCTCCATTGACATGAAAAACTGGGGCTTGGACCAAGGCCGCTACTCCGGTGGAATAAGTGGAAGAGCGAGCGTCGTCATAGTCTGTCGTAAAACCAATTTGATTATTGATCACAAAGTGAATGGTTCCACCTGTGTAATAGCCGTCGAGTTGGCTCATTTGTACCGTCTCGTGTACGATTCCCTGACCCGCCACTGCGGCATCTCCGTGAATAAGAATCGGAAGAATTCGATCATAATCACTATCGTAAAGAATGTCCGCCTTTGCTCTTGCAAAACCTTCTACCACCGGGTCGACAGATTCTAGGTGACTCGGATTAGGAACCAATTTGAGGTGAACCGCATGGCCAGAAGGCGTTTTTACTTGCGAAGAATAGCCAAGGTGGTATTTTACATCGCCATCCCCAAAGCTAAGGTCTGGAATAGCAGCACCTTCAAACTCATTGAAAATGTGTTCGTAAGTCTTGCCCATGATATTGGCCAATACATTGAGGCGTCCACGGTGAGCCATTCCGATGATGACTTCTTCTACTCGGTCGCTTGCTCCTTTATTGATGATGGCATCTAGAGCCGCAATAGTTGTTTCTCCTCCTTCTAGGGAAAATCTTTTTTGGCCAACATATTTGGTGTGTAGGAAATTTTCAAAACCTACTGCGCCATTTAGCTTTTCTAAAATTCTCTTTTTCTTTTCAATGCTATGTCCATAATCTGCCTTGCTACTTCTGTTTTCGATTTTATCGCGAAGCCACATTCTTTTTTTCCGATCCTCAATGTGGGCATATTCATAACCAATATTGCCACAATAGATTTTTCTAAGGTGATCAATGATTTGTTGAAGCGTTGCTCCTTTTAGTCCGACCTCTTCTCCTGCTTGGAAAACCCGACTTAAATCTGCATCCGTCATTCCATAATCCGCTAGGTCAAGATGAGCACTGCGATTTTTTCGTTCTCGAATAGGATTAGTTGTGGAAAGAAGATGACCTCTACTTCTAAAACCATGAATAACGGAGAGTGCTCCAAATTCTTTGGTGACATGATTGGCGGAAGCTACTGGTGGAGCACTTTCTGTAGATTCATTATCTGTTTTGGCAAAGTCGAATCCTTGGAAAAAAGTTCTCCAGCCATCTTCAACAGAGGTAGGATCTTGCTTATATTTTTCATACATCGTATCGATAAACGAAGGATGTGCATTGAATACGTAGGAATAATCACTCATTGTTTAGCGGTAATTGTGAAAGAGAATAAATTCTTTATGAAATGGAAGAAGCAATCTTGATAGAATAACTCCTTTTAACCATTTGGATTTAAGTGTTTTTAACGGAACAAATAAATAAATGTTTAAATGTGCGAAAAGTCTGGCAAATATCGCGGATTTTTATAAAAAATTCACTGATTTTTTGAATATCGGAAAAGAGAAGTATCGGAATAGGTAGTTTATAAAGAATAGGAATCCAATTTTTTTGTTTTTATTAGCCTTTATTGGTCCCAAAAGGAGGAGAATAGAAAACTTTTCGCACCGATTTTTGATTGTTTTTTGGGGAAAACAGCCAATATTTGCTCCTAAAGAGAGAAAATTAAGATTATTGAGTGATTTTTTTCATTAAAATATTTCCACTTAACGGAAAAAGGAGTATTTTTGCACTCCGAATTACGAA
>CAYQRA010000109.1:5485-12368 GCA_964419315.1 uncultured Saprospiraceae bacterium
TTAAAATATTTCCACTTAACGGAAAAAGGAGTATTTTTGCACTCCGAATTACGAAAATCATTTAGAACTTAGATATAGATCATGGCACAACATCAGTCCTCAAAGAAAAGAATCCGTCAAGACGCTAAAAAGCGTATCGACAATCGTTATTATAAGAAGACCACTCGTACTGCAATCAAGAAATTGCGGGATATGTCTGATTCTGGTGAAGCTAAGAAGTTTTTACCTAAAGTGGTCAGCATGATCGATCGATTGGCTAAGCGTGGCTCTTGGCACAATAATAAAGCAGGGAATCTAAAAGGAAAATTGACGCGTTTCGTCAACGGACTCTAGGTTTTACCAGCTTATTACTCCTTCAAAAGGGGATTTAGTCTTTCAGTTAGACTAAATCCCCTTTTTCATTTGTGTTTTTAAATAAAAGTATTTATTTTACGAACGAACAGTCATTCGTATTTTGTGTTTTATTCAAAAACATTCAATGTCCAAATTTCATCCGCTCCAAATTACAGATATCCGTCAAGAAACAGAAGATTGCGTTTCGGTTGCTTTAGGCCTGCCCGAAGACCTTCGGGAAACCTTTCAATATAAACATGGCCAATACCTGACGCTCCGCAAAGAGCTCAATGGCGAAGATGTCCGAAGATCTTACTCCATCTGTACTTCTCCTCTAGAAAAAGAATTACGTGTTGCGATTAAAAAAGTAGAAGACGGTCGTTTTTCGACCTACGCCAATGAAGTCTTACAAATTGGAGATGTCTTGGAGGCCATGCCGCCACTAGGAAATTTTACCGTGGCACTCGACCCTACTAATGCTAATTCTTATGCTGCCTTTGTGGCTGGAAGTGGCATCACTCCAGTGATGAGCATTATCAAAACAATATTGGAGATAGAACCCCAAAGTCATTTTACACTCATTTATGGCAATCGAGGATTTGACTCCATCATCTTTCGCGAGGAAATAGAAAATCTAAAAAACTACAACCTAGATCGTCTAACGATACACCATGTCTTTAGCAAAGAGAGAATGGATATCCCATTATTCAATGGCCGTATTGATGGAGAAAAGTGTGGAACTATTTTGGATAAATTAATCGCTCCAAATACCATCGATGAGTGGTTTATTTGTGGACCTGAGGAAATGATTTTTGCGGTAAAGGGAACTTTAGAAAAAAGAGGAGTAGCGGATAAAAAAATTCACTTTGAATTATTTACTTCTCCTCTCGGAAAATTGGGTAAAAAGAAAAAAAAGAGCGTCCCTACTTTTGATCCTACCTTAGAAAGTAAAACAACCATTAAGTTGGATGGCACTTCCTTTGATTTTAATTTGCCTTATGCGGGGGATAATATTTTGGATGCTGCCATGAAAGAAGGAGCGGATTTGCCTTATGCTTGCAAAGGTGGGGTCTGTTGTACTTGTCGGGCAAAGCTGGTAGAAGGAGAAGTGGAAATGGATGTCAACTACGGACTCGAACCGGAAGAGATTGCAGCAGGTTTTATCCTGACTTGTCAAGCACATCCACGGACATCTAAAATTGTAGTCGATTTTGATCAACAATAAATGCTAATGTCAAGTCAACCCAAAAGTAAAAAACAAATTATCTTCCAAGAAGCGGCGGAGCTTTTTCGAGACAAAGGCTATCCGGCAACTTCTATGCGCGATTTGGCAGAAAGAGTTGGTCTAAAACCATCGAGCTTCTATAGCCACATCAAATCGAAAGAAGAAATTCTACAAAAAATCTGCTTCGACTCTGCCGAAAAATTTACGGTGGGAATGAAAGCCGTTTATGCTACGGAAGGAACGAATAAAGAAAAGCTACAATTATTGATCAAACTACATATCAAGGTAGCAATCGAAGACCCTACTTCTGCCACTGTTTTTAATGATGAATGGCGACATTTAAGTGAGCCACATCTCCATAATTTTTTGGCACTACGCCGAGATTATGAATCTCAATTTTTAAAGATTATTGAAGCTGGAATTAGTGCCGGAGAATTTAAACCGATTAGTTCATCACTTGTTTTATATACCATTATCAACTCCTTGCGTTGGCTGCATTTTGCCAATAAACCCACCAAAGAACTTTCGACAACACAAATCGAAAATGACTTAATCCAATTGCTTTTACAAGGAGTAGAGAGAACATAAAAAATTATCTTATGCAAAGTCTAGAAGAAAGATTTCAAGAAAAGGTCGATGCAGAAATAAGAATCGAACCCAAAGATTGGATGCCAGAAAAATACCGAAAGACTTTAATTCGGCAAATTTCTCAACATGCCCACTCGGAGATTGTCGGGATGTTGCCCGAAGGTAACTGGATCACCCGAGCACCTTCTCTTCGACGAAAACTAGCGCTACTAGCTAAAGTTCAAGATGAAGCAGGACACGGCCTTTATCTCTATAGTGCCTGCGAAACACTTGGGGTAGATCGAGATACATTATTAGAACAATTGCATAGCGGCAAAGCAAAATACTCGAGTATCTTCAATTATCCAACGACTTCTTGGGCAGATATGGGAGCCATCGGTTGGTTGGTAGATGGTGCTGCCATAATGAATCAAGTTCCGATTTGTCGTTGTTCTTACGGACCTTATGCAAGAGCGATGGTGCGGGTGTGTAAAGAAGAAAGTTTTCACCAACGTCAAGGCTTTGAAATTTTATTGACTTTGAGTAAAGGAACAGATGCCCAAAAACGCATGCTCCAAGATGCGATAGATCGTTGGTGGTGGCCATCCGTAATGATGTTTGGCCCTTCCGATAAAGATTCTCCGAATACCGTGCAATCGATGAAATGGAAGATCAAGCGTTTTACCAATGATGAGCTTCGCCAAAAATTTGTAGATGTCTGTGTAGAGCAAGTCAAATTATTGGGGGCGACGCTTCCTGATCCAGATTTAAAATGGAATGAAGAACGAGGGCATTACGATTTTGGAGCGATTAATTGGGACGAGTTTTGGAGTGTAGTCAAGGGAAATGGTCCTTGTAATAAAGAACGATTAGATGCCCGCCGGAGTGCTTGGGAAGAAGGGGCATGGGTGCGCGAAGCCGCCTTAGCGCACGCCGAAAAACGCGAAGCGAGAAAACAAGCGCAAGCAAAATCGGCATAAATAATACTAGACCATAAATCAATTTGGAGATATGTGGTTTGCGGTTTGCGGTTTGCGGTTGACGAAATACCGCGTAATTCAATCGCGAATTTTCGTCAACCGCAAACCATACACCGCATACCGTTTAAATATAAAAAAAGAAAATCATGGAAAAGAAATCTTGGCCACTTTGGGAAATATTTATTCGTAGTCGTAGTGGTTTGTCTCACAAGCATGTTGGAAGTTTACATGCCGTTGATGCGGCTATGGCCATAGAGAATGCGCGAGATGTGTATACCCGTCGCAATGAAGGTGTCAGCATTTGGGTCGTTAAGTCAGAGGAAATCACGGCTTCCAGTCCCAGTGAAAGCGAAGCGCTCTTCGATCCTGCCAATGACAAAGTTTATCGACATCCTACGTTTTATGATTTGCCGGATGGCTTAGAACATATGTAGGTGTTCGGTTTGCGGTATTCGGCTGAGGGTTTGCGGTATACGGTTGACGAAATACCGCGTAGCTCAATCGCGAATTTTCGTCAACCGCAAATCGCATACCGTACATCCCAAACCGTCTACCGCAAACCGCTAAAAAACAAATCAATGAATCTAAAAAAATACATTCTCCGTCAAGCCGACAATACTTTGATCCTTGGACAACGCCTCTCTGAATGGTGTGGCCACGGCCCTGTATTGGAACAAGATATTGCGATCACTAACTTTGCATTGGATTTGATTGGACAGGCTCGGAGTTTATACCAATATGCCGCAGAGGTAGATGGACAAGGAAAGACGGAAGATGACCTAGCTTATCTACGGGAGGCACTAGATTTTTATAATGTACTATTGGTCGAATTGCCCAATGGGAATTTTGGTAAAACCATTGCCCGTCAATTTTTCTTCGATGCTTTCAATTACTACTTCTATATCGAATTGCAAAAAAGCAAAGATCCACAATTGGCAGCGATTGCTGAAAAATCCATCAAGGAAGTGACCTATCATTTGCGCTATACTTCGGAGTGGATGATTCGCCTAGGAGATGGAACGGCAGAAAGCCATGAGAAAATGCAAACAGCCGTAAATGAACTTTGGTCTTATACGAATGAAATGTGTACACCGGATGATTTAGATAAGGAAATGCAAGAAGCTGGAATAGGAGTAGATCTGCAAAAAATAAAATCCTCCTGGGACGCAAAAGTAAAAGATATTTTGGCGCAAGCCACTTTGAAAATTCCAGAAAATAATTGGATGCAAAGTGGAGGTAAAAATGGAAAACATACAGAGCACCTTGGTTTCATCTTAGCAGAGATGCAACACTTGCAGCGTAGCCACCCAGGAGCGACGTGGTAAAATCATGAATAGCAGATTCCTTAAAAAAATATCGTTCTTGGACAAATCCCGTGGTCAATCAAAAATAAGAATAAAAAAGCGACCGTAGGAAGCGTTTTTTCTTCTTTTTGGTTGACTCACACACGGGATTTGTCAGAGAACCAAAAATATTGACTGATTCTGCATCCTTAATGCAATACTTAATGAATATTTCTATCCCTAAAATTTGGCAAATCCTAGAGACGGTTAGTGATCCGGAAGTACCGGTCTTGACGGTCGTTGATTTGGGCGTGATTAGAAAAGTGGAGGAACAGGAAGGGAAATTGGCCATTGTGATTACTCCAACTTATTCGGGCTGTCCAGCGATGAATGTCATCGAAATGAATATTAGAATTGCCCTAGCAGCAGAAGGATATCCAGATGCACAGATTAGCACGGTGTTGAGCCCCGCTTGGACGACTGATTGGATGAGCGAAGCGGGCAAGCAAAAATTGAAAGCCTATGGAATCGCTCCACCCGTAGGTGGAGTCGTAGATAAAAGTGCGCTCTTTGCCGAACCCAAAAAAATTCCTTGTCCGATTTGTGATTCTTTGGATACAGAAATGATCAGTCAGTTTGGATCTACGGCTTGTAAAGCTCATCATAAATGTAATACTTGCTTAGAACCTTTTGATTATTTTAAATGCCATTGATCTATAGCTGTCTAGAGGGAAGTGTGATCCTAATTTTAAGCGAAGTTGCCGCGAGATCGACGCAGGAAATTCGCTTCGCTGAATTGATGTTTCCTAAACGAAGTGAACTAAAGTGGATGGGAGGTAGTCATGGTCTATCAATACCTTAAAACAATTTCAAAAAGATAATTTTATTTCCAGCAATAAAAAGCATTCGATTGCTATGTTGAAATACTTAAAGTTTATTTTTCTTTTACTCTTTTTTTGTGCCTGTAATTCCAAGGAGTCAGAGCTCTTTATGCCTGTGTTGGAGGAGCCAGGGCTTGTTCGTTATTTGGCTTTGGGCGACTCTTATACCATCGGACAAAGTGTAGAGGAAACAGAGCGGTTTCCGATACAATTGGCAGAGCGTTTAAATGAAAATGGACTGGAACTAAGTACGGAGATTATTGCAAAAACAGGTTGGCGAACAGGCAATCTAAAACAGGCGATTGAGGATCAGATGCTCCTCGATACTTTTGATTTGGTATCTTTACTCATCGGTGTTAATAATCAATATCAAGGCGTCGACATCAATCAGTATGAAGCAGCCTTTACTAACTTACTCAACACGGCATTGCAGTTGGTAAACGGAAGAAAGAATCGTGTTTTTGTGGTCTCTATTCCTGACTACGCTTACACCCCATTTGGGCAGACGCGACCCAATACTACGCAGATCAGTGAAGAACTAGATGCTTATAATACCATCAATAAATCGGTAGCAGAGGCTATGGATATTACGTATTTTGATATCACACCAATTTCTAGACAAGGATTGAATGATACGGAATTGGTCGCTTCAGATGGCCTTCATCCTTCTGGAAAAATGTATGGCCTTTGGGTAGATATTATGTGGGAAAAGGTTTTGGAAATATTCTAAAAAAATAAACTGTTCTTTGAGGAGTCAAAGAATCAAATCAAAAAGACATGGATACACTTTTGATCTCGAAGCAAGATGGAATCGGGAAAATAACGCTTAACCGACCAGATGTTTACAATAGTTTTAATAAAGAAATGGCCTTGGGCTTGCAACAGCAATTGGATGAGTGGGCCGAAGATCCAGAAGTAAGAATGATTTTAATTTCTGGTGCTGGAAAAGCTTTTTGTGCTGGTCAGGATTTACAAGAGGCGATTGCGGATAATGGATTAGAATTGCATGAAATCGTAGAGGAACATTATAATCCAATTATTGAAAAAATCACTCACCTAGAAAAACCAATCGTCGCAGCAATCAATGGTGTGGCAGCAGGAGCAGGTGCGAATATTGCCTTAGCTTGTGATATTTGTGTAGCTACGGCTTCGGCCACTTTTATTCAGGCTTTTAGTAAAATTGGATTGATCCCAGATAGTGGTGGGACTTATTTTTTACCTCGTTTGATTGGCCGCCAAAGAGCTACGGCTTTGATGATGCTTGGAGATAAAGTATCGGCTGAGGAAGCGGCAGCAATGGGAATGATTTACAAAGCTTTTCCAGATGATAGTTTTGCAGAGGAAGTTCAAAAAATAGCCAACAAATTAGCGAAGATGCCGACGAAGGGTTTAGGTTATACCAAACGAGCGCTCAATCATTCTTTAACCAATGACTTGACGACCCAATTGGCCATCGAAGAACAATTGCAATCGGCGGCTGGATTGACGACGGATTATAAAGAGGGGGTGCAAGCTTTTTTGGAAAAAAGGAAACCAAATTTCACCGGGGAGTAAGAGCCTGTTTAAATTTCTATCAACTGAAAACCAATACTTTACGAACCCCGTAGCAAGTAC
>CAYQRA010000110.1:0-12352 GCA_964419315.1 uncultured Saprospiraceae bacterium
TGGGGGATAGAGATACCATTTGTGCCATAGTGGGAGGGATCACAATAATGTCTACTGCGGAAAACAAAATACCCAAAACGTGGATTGATGCAGTGGAAGATTTTCAGGAAAGTGATTTTATTCAGAAGGAAGCAGGTGATATTGATTCTTAAAATAATTTAGACCTAAAAAAGTTTAGTTCTCCTTCTTAAGTACAGAACAAAAGATAAATAGGTATGAGATAATGGAATGGAACGACTAGCCAAATGGGAAAGATGATTTTTAAGTTTGTAAAATGAGATGGTTTGATCTGTGAATTACTGCTTTGTTTTAATAAAAAAAGCGGACAAGATCCCTCATGGAATTGTCCGCTTTCTATAAACTTCTAATGGGCTAAGGTGTTACTCCAAGCTTATAATTGACTTCCCAAAATCAATTTTTCAGTTTGTAGTGAATCAACTTAAAACTTTTTACCGCTCCTTGTTGATCAGCAACTTGAACATAATAAACACCCGGTGCTAATTCCTGATTCAGTTGGATTTGTTTTTTATTCAATCCGGGAGAAACAGGGAAGGCTTCGCTTTGTAGCTGTCGGCCATAAATATCCGTCAGAAGGAGGTCTATGGAACCCGCTATTTCACTGGTGTATTCTACATTGATTACTTCGTCAAAAGGATTGGGGTAGAGTAGGAAGCGGTCACTAGGTATTGACTTGCTGTTTACTCCATTGATTAGAAACGAGGAACTTTCACTGGCGATCTCACCAGCGATTTCATTACTTCCTGAATGATTATCCTTAAAAAAGCTTTTGCTGTGGTTGGAAGTGATTCCTGGGCCACAATTTAAGTAATTAGGAATTACTATGGTGGTGGTTGGGCAGGAATCAAATTCGAGGATTACACTGTAAACGCAAGAATCACAACTTGGTGGAACTGGTACCGGAATATGTCTTGGCGTATTCCAAATACTATAATTATAGTTCCCCACATTAGTACCGTCTCGAATAATATTTATAGTGGTTAAAACGGAATGATCACTAGAAATATAGAGGTCTAAAATACAATCCGTATCACTTGGACAATCAGATTGTCCATAACAATGATTAACAGTGAATACTGGGCAATCAATACATTCATTCCTTTTACAATATTCGCCGGGCGGACAAGGATGATCCTCATCACAATTGGGGTATTCTGCATCAAAAACGCATTGACCTTTTTCGCAGGTATAATTTTCTGGACACTGACAATCTCCAAGGGAAGCCGTACAGTCCATTCCTGCTGGTAAATCTACGCATTCTCCATCTTCGCAAGTTTGACCCTCCGGACAATCACAGGTTGTTTCGCAAGGATAGGGCTCATCCAAAATACAAAATCCTTCTTCACAAATATAGTCCTCTGGGCATTCTGGGAAGCAGTCATCTGATTCGACACAAATTCCATTATCACATTCTCCGACGAAACAAGGATAATCTTCATTACAATTAATCTCTATCGTTTCGAGCGGAATACAAGATTGCGGATCAAACCAAGTTGCTAAAATGGGTTTGTCAAAACTATTGATCCCATAAATTTCATTTCCATCAAATAAACACCAACCCGAATTACACCAATTGTCATTGGGACTTTCAAAAGCCCTTGCTCCTAAATATTGATCTATTGCTTGGTCTGGAGCAATATCAATAGTCTGAATAAGGGGCTCCTCATTTTCATTATAACTCATTAAAGTAAGTAGACCTCCAGAATTACAAGGATTGGAATAGTCTAATGGCTCAAAATTAAAATGAGTAAACTCCCAATTGAAAAATTCGGTACATTGATCTTGGTCATTATTAAAAATATAATCTCCCGGGCCACATTTTTGACATTTCCAAGCTCCATGATAGGAATTGAAGAAGTGCTCTGGAATAGTAGTAGAGCTAAACCAAAAGTTATCATTAAAGCCGATGACTTCTTCGTAATTCGATGCTCCGTAAAAAGTAATTTCTAGTTCCTGTTCGCAATTGACGCCAGAACCGATTTCAGGATCACCTTCATAAGTAACCGTGATCGTGTAGGTGCCTGATCCTGGTGGTTCCCAACTTACATTGGAGATCCATTCTAGTTCATCATATACATCAATGCCATCGGTGTCGACATCAGGAGAGACGGTAAAAACGGCATCTGGACCGCCCGGGTAATCAATCGTCACCGTACCAAACCAGCAATTATTCACAGGTGGAAAGGTGAGTAGTTCTGGAATGACTTCCGAGCAATCTGAATCTTGAAATAATCCTCCGCATTGGTCATCAAAGCACAAATCAATCGCATTCAATTCAAAGAAATTGAGTCGGTAAGAAGAAGTCCCTTCTCCTTCTGGATCGTAAGATTCGCTCAATATTTCACAAGTAATATCGCTACAACAATTGATATCTCGAGCCCCAACAAAATCTCCATTATTGCATTTATTATAAGATCTAAAATACACTTCTCCGCTAGGAATTCCTGAAACGGTAAAAACTTCTGGACCTTGAGGAGGAGAAAAATTAGTAGGGCCATTATAAGTAAACACTTCTAGGTAATCGCTAAAAGCAGTATCAAAGGCATTGATCATTTTGGCTTCTACAAAGTAGGGTGGATTGTCTCCAACATGAAATACATTAATGTTATACGAATGGAATTGCCCCAGTTCGCAACCTTCTTCCACATCCCCAATATGTTCTACATTAAAAGAGAACGCATCATTGGTATTATCACAGGTCGGAACCGTTTCGAAGTGGCCCTCGTAAGTACAGCCATTCAATGATTCATAGACAAAAACAAAGGTGTCGAAGTTTCGGTATTCTAAAGGAATAAACAAAGTGATTGTATTGCTATTATTGGGTACAAAACCAGTGACAGGAGTATTGTTTAGGGAAATGGTTCCTAAGGTACTAAAGAACTCACTGGTGATAAGCACTCTAGCAGCTCCACTGGTATAGGATTCATTGCCAAAAAAGTGAGTGACCTCTACCGAATAAGTAAAATCTGGATTATTATTATCATCGACAACTTCAAAGGTTTCTACTTCTGTACAGCCCGAAGCAATATCTGTTACCGTGATTTTATAGGAGCCAGGAGAGAGATTGCTAAGATCAGTAGAGCTAGCGCCATTGCTCCAAGCAAAATTATAATTTCCCGGAGCTATTTCGAGATCAATAGCGCCATTATTATTATTGCCACAACTGCCCATAACATCTCGAGAAAGGATAAAGTCGCCAGAGGCAGGAACATTGACCACATCTACCGCCTCACAACCATTTGGCAAAGTGACCGTCACTCGATAATCTCCAGCTCTCAGATTACTAGGACTAGGAGAAGAGGACCCATTTTCCCATTGGAAGCTTAGATCACCATTTTCTAATGGGTTGGAAAAAGTAATAGCACCGTCTGGTGTTGCTGGGAAATTACAATCCATCAGGACCTCCCAAACCAAATCAATTGGAAAATCATCATTGCCCGTTGTACCCACTTCAAAGGGACCAAATTTTTTGCTGACGCCACAGAGATGGGTGATTTCTACATAATATAAACCGCTCGGAATTCCATTTAAGCTAGGCTCTAGAGTAGACCTTCCCGCGATGCTCGTGCTAGACCAAGCATAAGTCATATTTCCGGAACCTCCGGTCACTTCTAAGGTGATACTGCCATTGCTAGAATTGGTACAAGCCTTGACGATTTCTACATCGGTAATATCCGGACCTTGATTTACCTCAGGAAGGTAATGAGAAAAGGTCGTACTGTTTTGACAATCATCTGTAACCGTAACGACATAGGTTTGACCGCCTTCTAAATTAGCTGGCGAACATGGATCAAGTACGGGTACAGGGGTATCTGGCCAAAAGTAAAAATAGGAGGGACCTCCTCCGGAAGCTTGCACACAAATTTGACCATTTGATTCATTCTTACAAGGAGCTTGACTCGAGATGAGTTCAACGGATAAATCTCCGATGGTCCAGCATTCAGAAATAGAAGGAGGGTCTATGAGCGAATTGTCCGTTACGGTAACGCAAAATTCTTGGCCACCGAGTACAATGGCACAGCGTTCTCCGTATGGGGCATAAATATTAGACCATTCGTAAGAATAGTCCCCGCTACCTCCAGTTGTATTGATACAAACGTAGGTGGTATTTTCGACACCCGTGAAGTCTTCAAAGCAAGACAGGTTTTCCATCGCAATACTAAGCGGTTCTGAAAAGTTGATACACTCCTTGTATTCACATCCTTCTGCTGTTTTTATAAACAGGCAATAGATTCCAAAGGGAAGATCTTCTAGGATCAAAGAGTGTTTATTGTCGCTAGTAATTCCAGGACCTGACCAATGAAAATTTACTGGACTACCGGTGTAAATGAGTTGGATAGAATGAGTAGCTGGATCAGCTTGGATATTTACTAAGTCTCCCATATTGGGTACAGAAATGGTTTGAGTCAAGAGACAACGATTGGCATCAGTGAGGGTAAAGGAATAATCACCCGCAGGTAAGTCGACGATATCCGTACCACTATCTCCATTGCTCCAAGAAACATAATAAGGAGGCGTTCCACCGGATGGATAAAAATCAATGGCTCCGTTTTTCTTTCCTTTACAAGGAGCATCCATACTATAGGAAAAATCCAGATCACAATTCGGACCAATAGTATAACAAGCTTGATCAAAACAACACTCACTGTCATAGGCTTCCACACAGTATTCACCAGGTGACAAATTGTTCCTTTTGGGATCAGTAGTAGGGCTTGGTAAATCTGACCAAAGGTAGGTGAGGCCAAAATTCAGCATCTTAATACTTCCATTGCTTTGATCTCCTGCGGAGGCGTCGTTGACAATAGCGTCTAATAAAATCGGATTTTGGCAAGTAACAAAATTGGAACAAAAAATGACAATAGGAAATTCAGATTTCCGTTGACAGATCGTTCCTTCGAAAGTAAAATTTACCTGAAGGGTATAAATACTATGTGGCAGATTTGATAAGGTACCTGTGTAATCAGTAGTATTAAGAGCAGAGCGGACCACATTATTATTTCCATCAATCAAAAACCAGTCAACCGGTTCCGAAGTATTGGTGATCTCAAAATCAGCAGAGCCATGCGTCATACCATTGGTTAAATTGATGTTTTCTATATTGTTGATACTTAATCCAATAATATTTTCAGGCCCATAACAGCGATTGGCAGCTGGATTAAAAACGATTTCTTGAGCACACTCTTCATACTCATCATGTACTCTTAAGATGGAGAACGTACCGGCTAACATGATCTGAGAAGAAATAGTGATTTGCTGATTGGAATTTGGATCAAAGGTTCTGGTATGGGAATTACCGGACTCGGTCAATGTTTGGCGAAAAGGATTGTCATATGTAGAGTATTCCGTTTCTAAGGTTACAATGAATGGGGAGTTTTCTGGTATATCTACAGAAATGTAAAAGGTATTGTTTTCATAGTTGGGGACCAATTCGATAGTTGGGCAATCAAAATTTATTTGCTTGGATACAGGCAGACAATTTCCGTTTAAAGGTTCTTCCACTGGAGTAACATGGATTTGTAATTCGTCTCCTATATCAATATTGGCAGCTGGATAATACATGGCATAATCTCCATAATAACGATCCAGAGGATTGCTTCCAGGATAAGGAGTGTATACTTGAGTATCGTAATTTTGTGAAAACCCATTGACGACTAAACCATTAAGTTGATATTCAACATGGTATTGAATGATGGGTTTGGGTTCAATTAAAGTATATAATAGTGGGAATTCATCTAGCTCTGGTTCTGGGATTGTAAAGCTAAAATAATCTGCCAAACCATTTGCTGAATTTATAGTAGTGATCCCTATGTCTTGGTCAGAGGCGCAGGAGATACAACTACTAGTAGTTAAGTCTTCTTCTACCCAAGCTTGGTCATAGGTGGCGTTTACACAATATTCTTGATTTCCATTGCAAGAATGGGCCTCCTGAACTGCTACGAGGTCATTTGGGTTTGGCCAATAAGTATGCAAGGTGTCACAATTGTCAAGACATTCTAAGAAATCACTTACTTGAATAATAGTACCCGCAGAAGAAATGACACAACCCGCACAAGCTAATTGTATGGCAAATGTGGACCCGGTCTGTATGGCATTTATGCAAGCTGTACAAGAAATACCTGTCCAAGAAGCAAATATTAAATTTATATCTGTACAACTCTCCAAGCAGTTAAAATAATTTGGGCAGGAATTCACCAGATAGTCTAGTACCGTAAAAATTTGTGCTTCTCCATCAACCACCAGAATTGCTTTGTCCTGAACTTGGTGCATCGTATTGCTATAGGCAACACTAGCATTATAAAGAGCGGGTGCACTTTTTCGCATGTATTTAGAGAGTTCCGCCTCGTCCATTTTTAGAGCTTGCACGGCGGTCTCCGCTTTGCCCTTAAATAGATCTTCTCCTCGTAGGAGCAAATAATCTAAGAATAATTTAGGATGTAAAGTTTCAATGGCGATTTGTCGATAGCCTTCTTTGATCATTTTTTTACTCGGACTTAGTATTGGAGAAGCAACATCTTTTCCATTTTCAAAATAGTGGATTTGAAAATTTACTTTGTCTTCGTACATTTTTACAAGGGGCAAAATAGCTTGTTGAATGATTATTCCATCTTCATACATGCTCCCCATATAAAGGTCGATGTTTACGGTTCCTTTCTCGTTAATTTTTTTCTCCACCAATTCTTTTAATGGAGATACATCCGAGACGGCAAGGTTTCGGATTTCTTGAACCACATTGCCTTCCTGAGCCATTGCATAATGGCAAAGCAGAAAAAGCAATAAGATTTTTGTCAATAGTTTTTTCATGATTTTTGTTTAAAAATTAGGCCTACTCTGATTTAGCTTTTCGGCATCCGCTGTAAAAGACAATACCTTCCCAGGCCCAATAAGAACAGAAGCAATATTGACCATGCTTCTAACTCATTGCACACTATGGAAAAATGTATATATTAGAATTAGTATTCTGAAGACTAGGGGAGAATAGGAAAAAAGGTAACTGCTTTTTCTTCCTTTTTTTGAGAAGGTCTTTGTAGTTTTTTGCTTTTGTTTTTTTTTCTTGACCGGCGATAAATTGTTTTTGGATTTAAATAAAAGTTAGCGGATCAAAAAAAATAGAAGCGCGTAAATTGGGATTGGAAGATTTATAATAAAGGAGTTGATTCGAAAAAGGAGCAACAAAACCTTAGAAAATAAAGTATAACAATAGTGATGGAAGTGCTTAAAGAAAATTCAAAAAGATCTAGGAAAATCTGTATTCAACAATATGCAGTTTTGAGAATTCCTAACTTTTAGATATTTTGTGACGGAATTAAAGTACTGCGTCGAAAAGATATTACCTTACTATTTAAAATTTAGATGAAATGTTCGAAAATTTGAAACAAATGGCAATGCAGCAATTGGTGAAGAAAATGGCTGCCAATGCTTTAGGTGCTACAGAAACTCAAGAAGCTGCTACAGAAGGTGCTAGCGGGATCATGGATCTCCTTAAGTCTCAGATTGCAGGTGGCAATTTGGCCCAAGTAAAAGACCTGTTTTCTGGTGGAAGCATGGAAAATAATGGTTTATTTGCCCAAGCCCAATCAAAAATGGCAGAGGTTTTACAAGGAAAAGGAATGAGTGCCGAAGATGCACAAGCAGAAGCGGCTAATACTACGCCCGATCTAATCAACAGTTTGAAGGATAAGTTTTTATCTACAGATGAGGCAGATTCTGCTTTCGATTTAAATGCTTTAAGCAATTTAATTCCTGGTGGAGCTGGCGATTTATTGAAGAAAGCTGGCGGAGCTGGTGATCTTTTGAATAAAGCAAAAAACATTTTTGGTAAGTAATCCTTATCAAAACGAAGATATAAAAGCCATTCGATGATCTTTCGGATGGCTTTTTTTGTTGACCAACAAAACTATTCTCTTTCGGCTGGCAGCTTGTCGATATCTAGAACGTTGTATTTAAAGAATCTTGTAATTTTAAAAAATATAACCAAAATGAAACTAAAAGCCTATTTGTTATTTTTTAGCTGCATCCTTAGCGCTAGTCTCCTTTCTGGCCAAGATGGCCAAGAAGCGGTAGCCGCCAAGCAATTTAGAGTGTCCTTGGGACTCAATCCACTTAATTTTTTCGAACCTTTAACGCCAACTTTGGAAGGCGTTGTAGAGTTGCACTGGAAAACGAAGTACTCCTTGGAATTAAAATATGGAGCAGCTTTGAGTCAATTAAATCTACCCACCAATGACCGAGTAAAAGGGGATTACCATGAATATAAAATAGGCTTTAAATATAATTTTGATGAAATGAGCCCTACGGTTTATCCTTTTATCGGACTTGAATTTTTTGCCATTGATCAGAAATATACCAAAACTCAAGATTGGTTTATTCGCGATGGCTTAAGCTATTATTATGATGTTTCAAAAGTGAATCGTAATGTACGTTCGCTGCGCGTAAAACAGGGTTGGCATTTTAAACTAGATAATAGATGGTATTTGGAAAGTCAATTTGGGCTCGGAGTGCGAAGAGTTACTATCGACCATAATGCGGAAAATGAAATGCTAACCGATGATTTCCTTTGGGATGAGTGGTTTACTCCCATTGACAGATCCGTAAAAGACAAGATTAGAGGAGATTTTACCCTAGGGCTTAAAGTTGGATTTTTTCTTTTTTAAAGGCTTTTAAAAGGAGCAAAAAAGAGATAGGATATCCTAAGAATTTTGATTTTTTTCTTGATGAGCTGATTCGAGGTGCTAAGGAAAGCTTCCAATTGGCAATAAAATTCTAAAAATCAAAGTTCCATTTAAGTGCTTTCCTATTACCTATAATAAAAATGCCTCCTGATGAAAAGGAAGAATTTCCTAAAAGTGCTAGGCTGGACTGCTTTTGCAATGTCTACTACCGGATTCAAATTAGTCGAAGAGAACGGAAGGTTTCAAACCGACTGTGCTACGAGTAGGGATATGTTGGGACCTTTTTTTAGGAAAGACGCACCACGTAGAAATGATTTGACTTATTCGGGAAATACGACGGAAGTTCCTTTAAAAGTCATCGGTCAAGTGTTTGGTGCGGATTGCAAAACGCCTTTAAAAAATATCGACCTTGATATTTGGCATTGTGATCACAAGAAGCACTACGATATGGAATCAGAGGAATTTCGCTGCCGAGGAAAAATAACGACCGATGAAAACGGCGCCTATTGGTTTAAAACTTTTGTACCACCCCCTTATGGCGGACGCCCCAAGCACATTCATTATCTCCTAAAAGGAATTGACGGTTATCAGGAATTGGCGACCCAATTGTATTTTAAAGGGGACACCAAAATCAAGAAAAATAATTGGGTGAAATATCGCTGGGATGAACGACGTATTTTAGAGATTTATAAAAACGAAGAAGCGCTTTCTGAGGTTCGATTGGATTTGTATTTGCAGCCACGGGGTAGGGAAGAGTAAGGAGTTGCTTTCTTTTTATGGAATCATTTTGGTGTTTTTGATTATGATTTCGTTGGCGCTTGCCTAAGGACGATTTATCCTTAAGCAAGCGTTTTTTGTGGGTAATTAATTGGCGTGGTGAGTAGAGGAGATATTTTGGTAGATCAAGGAATTGGAGTTAATTTTGGAAGCTTTGTTTGTATTTAGGAATAAGCGTGTTATTTTGTTGCGGGTTTGGGGCGTTTTTTGAGAGGATGTTAATATTTGAAGGTAATAAAGCATATGAAAAATATAATTACGATTTTCTTGGTGATGATAAGTACAAGCCTTTATGCTCAAAACACAGATTGGGATACTTTATTAAATTTAGTAAATCAACTCGGCTTGGAGAAGTTAGACCTTGAACAATTTTTAGAAAGGAAAAAAAGGAAAGAAATAAAAAAGAGAAAAATCTATGCGAATTGTGATTTGAAAAGGATGCAATTTGGAAAATCAGTTCAATCAATTTATTCCATAAAAAAAAATGAAAAGAAAAAGAAAAGCAAATTTTATTTCCTAAACTACTTTACATTAGGTTCAAAAATAATTTATGTTCGTCTAGCAGAAAACAAAACAAATAATGAAATAATCGAAAGATCAACATTAGAATTTGAAAAACTAAAACATGATTATTTGGGGGACTTAGTTTCTCAAAAAGATGAAAATCATAAGTACTTTAATCCATCAGGATTGGTAATCGTAGGACTTGCGTGTGGTTATGCAGGAAGAGCAAGTAAACACTTTTATGAAATCGAAGAATTAGTTCTGCAAAAAGATAAAGTGGAGGTTTTGCATTGGTGTAAATCATTAAGTCCAGAAATAAGATATTTTGGAGCAATTGGCTTGAGTTGCCTTAAAAGTAATGGTGTAAAATTAAGTGCGGAGGAGGAGCAAATTTTGAAATCTATTTCTAAGGAGAAAACAATAATTTATACTTGTAATGGATGTACAGATTGGGGGATGACTAACAGTTTGTCGTCCATGATCCCTTTGGGGAAACAGTTTTTACAAAGCAGGACTAAATGAAAAATACAGGTTATTCCTCTTTTTAAGATAAAGAAATTAAAATCTATGAAAAAAATTAAGGACATGAAAATGAAACTACTATTTATCTTACTGGTAATTGCCTTTTTGCCACAAGCAAAAGCTCAAGAAGTGGAATCCCGTTCAAAAGCGATGAATGAAATTCCTATGTTTAATGGTTGCGAAGCATTAAGGAAAAAGT
Source organism: uncultured Saprospiraceae bacterium (assembly GCA_964419315.1). GTDB lineage: Bacteria > Bacteroidota > Bacteroidia > Chitinophagales > Saprospiraceae > CALLVY01. The sequence continues at coordinate 10,690 of CAYQRA010000110.1, forward strand.
ATGAAAAGAATCCTAGCAAATTAGAGCGAAAGTCGATTTCAAATTGTTGCCTCGTAGAAATGGTAAAGTTTATAGATGCCAATCTTGAATATCCAGTCGTAGAAAAAAGAAGAAAAATGGAAGGAGACGTTTGGGTGAAATTTGAAATTAATGAGGAAGGTGTTTTATATAATATCAATATTTGGGAAGGAGTAAGTCCAGGACTAGATAAAGAAGCTTTACGAATTGTCAATTTGATGCCAGCATTTATACCTGCTAAAAATGAAAATGGAGAACCAGCTTGGTCATCGATGAAGATACCGATTAAGTTTAGATTATAGTCTTTAAATAATTCAAACCTAGAAAGCTGAACTATTTTTAAGATTTAGAGAGGCCCCCAGCAAATAGGTCTGCTAAAAAAGCTATACGAACCTAAAAACAAAAAGAAAGCAACAACAAAAATGCAAGCAAACCAATCCCCATCCAAAGAGCTAAAACTCTATTCGCTTAAGGCCATTGGTATTGCCACGTTCATTGGGGCACCATTGGCCGCTAGTGTTTTGGTTCGCAGCAATTATCTTGCACTAGGAAAAAAAGAAGAAGGACGGAATGCACTGCTTCTTGGCATCCTTTCCACCTTGCTTTTGTTTGCCGCAATATTTAGTTTACCAGCGGAGCTGATGGATAAAGTGCCCAATCAAATTATTCCGATGGTTTATACAGGGATCATTATTTTTTTAGTAGAAAAAATCCAAGGGGAAGCCATTAAAGAACAAGAGGCCAATGAAAAGGAGTTTAATTCTCTTTGGAAAGCGGCAGGGATTGGTGCTATCTGTTTAGTATTGATAATGGGGCCTATCTTTGGATATGCTTTTTATGAGTCTTCCAATCCAGCTTATGAGATTTACGATCAACAATTAGAAAAATTTTATACTAATGAAAGCGAAGCACTAGCGTTTTATGATCACTTAAATACGAATTCCAATCAATCGCTACTTCGAGAGTTAGAGAATCGGGCTATTCCGAATTGGGAAGAAAATCTAGAGATTATTCAACAATCCAATGAGATTGAAAATTTACCAAATGAACTAAAAGAAAGAAATGCGATCTTGGTAAAATATTGTAACTTAAGAATGGAAGTTTTAAAAACTTATCAAAAAGGATTTTTAGAAGGTTTTGATAAGTATAAGGAAATCATAGATGACCTTCATGCGGAAATAGATTTGACCGTAGCGGCACTAAATAAAAATTAAAACTTAACAAAAAATAAAACATGAATTTTTTAAAACGATTATTCTCCTTTAATAAAAAGGAGCAGAAGGAAGTTTCTAAGCAAGAAAATAAAGAAATCCCTAAGCAGGAGGAAAAGCCAGTAACACCGACTCCAAACAACACGCCGATTGCTATCCAAACCACCGAAGACTTCCGAGAAAGATTTGTGGAAGAAGAAATCGAGGAGTTTGTTTTGGATGGAAGTCTAAAAATGATTGGTAGTTATTTTATGGACAACCAAGTTGAAAATAAAATAAAATCGCCGATTAATCATCCGATAAATTTAGATCAAGTTGTAGAAGATGGTATGGGCTATCAAATGTATTGTAAGGCCATGCGGATGGATGATAATATGACGGTTATTTCCTTGGCAATGGCCTTTAGTGCTTTTATGGTAGAAGAGCTTGGCTTT
>CAYQRA010000111.1:0-12334 GCA_964419315.1 uncultured Saprospiraceae bacterium
ATTAGATGAAGATTACGATGGTACCGGCTCAAGTCCAGATTTTACAATCAAAGCAGTCGCTTTACCGGGCTATTCTTCGACGACTCTAAATGTTTCTTCGAATGCGAATGATAACCGGGATGCAGATGATCCTTCTGGTGTAATCGCTTTTGCGACCAAAGGAGTAAATACGGTTTCCCAAAATATGGACCCAACTGCCGAACCAATTGCAGCGCAATACGACTTTGGTTTTTTACTGGCAGGTACTGTTGGAAATCGAGTTTGGATAGATGAAAATGCAGATGGAATTCAAGATGCAGGAGAGCCGGGGATTCCTGGTGTGGTGTTGGAGCTAGTGAGTGCTGCATGTACAAGTGGTAGCGATTGTCCAACGACGATTACCGATCTAGATGGAGGATATATTTTTACAAATGTTGCCCCCGGAAATTACACGGTAAAAGTCTTGTCTAATGTGCCCGCAGGTTTAAATACTATTTTTGATGAAGATGATGGAACGACAATGCCAGACATGGAAGCAAGTGTATCTGTTAGCTCAGGAGGCGAATACGTCACCGCAGACTTTGGATATAATTATGTTCCAAAAACAGATGCCGACGCTCCTACACTCATGTCCGAACCAGTGGCCATTGGAAACCGAGTTTGGAATGATGCGAATAGCAATGGCATACAAGATCCGGGCGAATCTGGAATCAAAGGCGTTACTGTAGAGCTTTGGAGAGATGTTGCTGGAACTGGGGTTTACACCGCTTCTGGAACCACTCGAACGACAGATGCCAATGGAAATTACATCTTTGAAAATCAAGTCCCAAGAGCTTACCAAGTCAAAGTGGACGAGACCACTTTACCCGCAGCGTTTAATCCAATCCCAACCGGCGACCCTGATCAAGATGGTGATAATATCTCTGAAATGATCATCATGGCTCCAGGGGATGTATGGCTAGGAGGAGACTTTGGCTATTCCGCAGGTGGTACGCTTGCAGATATTGGAAGTACGGTCTTTGTAGATGTAGATGGTGATGGCGCTTATGTTTTAGCCAATGACCTTCCGCTGGCAGGTGTGAGTTTGTCGCTAGTAGAAGATACCAATGCAAATGGAGTATGGGACATTGGGGAAATAGTAGTTGCGACGATGGTAACGGCTTTGGATGGAACTTACTTATTCCCTGATTTAGTCCCAGGAGATTATGTAGTTGCGATTACAGATACTAAAAACGTCATCAATGATTTGACCAATAGTGTTGATCCTGATGGAGGTACCAATGCTTATAGTGAGGTAAGCCTAGCGGCAAGTGATGATTTAGTTCAAAACTTTGGATTCGTTCCAAGTGGACATACGAATACCGATGCCTTTATCGGCGATTTGATTTTCTTAGATGCAGATGCAAGTAATTCTTACAGTGCGGGCGATCAAGGAATAGAAGGCGTTGAAGTGCAATTGCTGAATGGAGACAATAATAGTATTATTGCGACAAGCAAAACAAGTGAAAATGGAACTTACTTTTTTGGAAATTTACCGGCTGCCAATTACAAAGTAAAAGTGGTGACGACTTCGCTACCTGCTGGATTACTGAATAGCATTGACCCTGACGGAGCAAGTCCCGGAATGAATGAGACTGCCAGTTTTGCTTTAGCTGCTGGAACAGGTGACTTAAGCAAAGACTTTGGATACATGGCTACCCTTAGCCCTGCAAGAGAAATCAGTGGAACATTCTGGAAAGATAGTGATGCTGATGGAGAATTGATTGCAGATGCTACCGAGATAGAACGATTGGAAGGGGTTACGCTTGAGCTTTTAGATGCCAATGATAACATCATTTCAAGTACCACAACGATGGCCAATGGAACTTATAGTTTCACTGGACTTCCTGCTGGAATTTATACCATTGCTGTTAGAGATGCCGATCAAAAATTGGCGAATTATTGGCACAGCCCAACAAGCGGAAGCGATAATGAGGCGGATAGAATATCAGTAGATGTTACGAGTGCCAATGTAAGTGGAATTGACTTTGGATATTACACCCAAGGTGCTGCGGTAGGGAATTTGATTTGGATTGATAAAAATCAAAATGACCAGCAGGACATGGGAGAACTAGGACTTCCTGGCGTAAAAGTAACCTTAGGAATAGATTATAATGGGGGAGGAACAGATCTCGTGGTGCATACCGTGACGGATAGAGATGGACATTATTCTTTCAAAGGTTTATTGCTGGATGAAGATTATAATGGAGATGGACTTGGAACAGAGCCGACGTATAGATTGGTTGTTACTTTACCAGATGCAGACATGAATAATGCTTATGTGGCTGTTACTTCGGATCAAGCTGGGGGAGATGATAAATTAGATTCTGACCTACATGCTGGACAAGTCTTTACGGCGGTTCAGGGACAAAGCGAGGTGACTAACCTTAGCAATAGCGGAGGAGAAACAACGGAAGCTTCTTTCGACTTTGGTTACTATCCAGATTGTGTAAATCCGGTGGTAGAATATGCGATTACTTCTGATGGTTCCACTACTCCTGGTGTGCAGACCACTGATTATTTTACCGAAGTTGTGAATGGAGAAAGCGTAGATGTTTTGAAGACTCAAGAACATGGCTACATTGAAAGTTGGACTTATTGCGAGACTGGCAACTGGAGGTATTATTATAATCCTTTAGATCCTGATGAATATTTGTTTGCCATTGAAATGGGAATGAATACGACGGAGATTGATTATGTAGGATTACGAGTTGACTCCGATGCGACCAATCGCCATGCGGCGAATAGCCTAGATGCTACCTTTGCCATGGGAAGAGATTGGTATGTAAAAACAGTCAATGGCGATGCCTTGACCGCGCCGGTTAATATTCGTTTTTACTTTCCACCTAATGAATTTGAACAGATGTATGATGCGGCGGTGGCGCAAGCTTCCACTTGGGGCGTTAGTACTCCGGCAGTATCGGCTGTTCAATGGTTTATGGTAGATGATTTTGATCCATCAATGGATATCAATCCGGATGGAAGTACCTTGACTAGTAAAGCTGGATTTGTGGACATGACGAGTACCCGTTTGGCGATGTCTACGGTAGATGGAGACAATACGGCCTTGGCTGTACCAGCGGTTGAAAATAATATCAATCATATTCAATTCAATGGAGTGACGGATATCACCGGAGGAACTGCTTTTATCCACATCAATCGTGCTGCCTTACCGGTAGAATTGTCGGCTTTTTATGCAGAAGTGGAAGCTTGTGCAATTCGTATCAATTGGACTTCCGTTACGGAAGAAGATTTTTCAAACTATGAAGTAGAACGCAGTTTGGATGGTCGACGATACGAAACACTAATGGTCGTAGAAGGAACTGGAGGATTGGTTACCCAATCTTATTCCTTTATTGATAAATTCCCGGCAAAGGAAAATTATTACCGCTTAAAGATGAATAACCTGGATGGTTCTTTTGAGTATTCAGAATTGATAGTGGCGCGTCCAGATTGTGTAGAGAAGAAAGGAATGTTTGTTTTTCCAAATCCAATTGGTAAACAATCTAATGAGACCTTGAATGTACGTTTCTTTGCAAACCATCAAGATGCTAATTTCGCTATTGTAGATGGAGTAGGAAGGACCTTAGTAGTTCATCAGACTGAGGTGATTCGGAAAGAATGGAATGTGGTGCAAGTGGATATTTCAGGACTACCTGCTGGAATGTATTTTGTAAAAGATCTGAACAGAGGTGTCAGTAGACGATTTGTCATCACAGAGAGATAATAATTAAGTTTTAATAACTTAATTGCATAGTTTAACAATAAGAGTCATGTTCCTAGGAGCATGGCTCTTTTCTTTTTTGGGATCTAGAAAAACAAAATGACTTCCTTAATTTTGTGTACCCTGTTTTAGGATAACTTCATTGCCCAATCTCTTGGAAAAAAGAAAAATGGACTCCGTCTTTCTTTTTTCGTCTTACTATAAAGGAATCAATCGAGGGATTTATCCCTAAAGTCTGGAAGACTCCAAAAATAAAAGTTAAATCTCCGCCTAGAATTTTTTTTTATATAGGAAATACTTAATTTAACTTTTAGAAAAGAGGAGGATTGTTTGGCTTAATATTGATAAAACTTCCCTTCCCAAATCACTCCAACCCATCTTTAAGCAGACTACAGAGAAAACGGACTAGAGCTCGTAGGATACGATGCTCAAGCAATCAGGATAATACAGGCATTGTCCAAATCGCAATTTTGCAATCTGATAGAATGTTGAAACACTATATGTTCCGATTCTTTTTTACAATAATCGCTTTGCTGGTGATGGTTTCCTGCAATCGGGTAGAAGAAACCTATGTACCGCTACATGCTCCTTTCCTTCAATTAGAAGGGAGTAAAGCCGATTCTTTGTTGCAAGAGATGACGATGGAAGAAAAAATTGGCCAGCTTTTTATTTGGGCGCCAGCTCAAGGATTAGCGACTTCAAGGGATAGTCTTTTTGATTTTGTGGCCAATGGTCAAATTGGTGGTTTATTACTTCAGCAGATTCCGCTGGATTCTTTTTTATCCATCACAGATAGTTGTCATAATCTAGCGGAGCGTTCTTTGCTGATCGGCAGCGAAGAAAAAGTAGTCCTCAATAATCAGTTTTCTGATACCTATCCTTATCCCAAAGCAGCTACACTGAGTACTTTGTTTCGTGATTCTCTGGTGAAAAGTTTAGAAGATTTATATGTGGAACAATGTCAGGCTTTGGGGATCAATTTTTGCTTTGCTCCTTCCTTACACCAAAATACTAAAGCCGATTCGATTTTCAACTATTCTTGTATGGCTCACGAACAGGAAGCTTTGCTCTGGCAAAGTACTCGGGTCATGCACAAATTACAGAATCAGCAAATTTTATCCTTTGCCGATAATTTTAAAGACCTGCTCTACATCCCTCAAGATACGACCAAACGACTGGATAGCATTCTACAACCGCTCATCAATTTATCCCTCAATGGTCTATCAGGAATTCTTTCCCACGATAAAATCTTTGCAGAGGATACGACCATGTTTAAGCCCATGGATTATCTAAAAAATTATGGAAAGAAAAATCTTGATTTTGCAGGTTTGCATTTAGCACGGGTGGCTCAAGTAGCGGATATTGAAAAACAATTCTTGGCCGGGGTAGATTTATTTTTGATCCAAGATAGTTTAGAAAACTATACCCAGCAGTTGATCAATTTGGTGGAAAACGGATTCCTTTCTGAGCGAATGCTCAATAATAAAGTCCATCAGATCTTACGAGCTAAACACTGGATCAATAAAGGCGCCAATGCCGAATTTGGACAGCGAGAAAAAGTAGTGGCTCAGCTAAAAGATAAAAATCAAGAATTTGCGATTCGCCAATTATACCAATCCTCGCTGACGCTCGCCCAGAATCCCAAAGACCTCCTTCCACTGCAAAATATCGCACAGCAACGATTTTCCATCGTACAAATTGGCAACAAAAAATTAAGCCCTTTTTTAAATCGCTTTGATTTCTATGCTGATCAGACGAACATCCTATATCCACTCTTAGCTGCCGATAGTATCGCACCATTAAACGTGAACCGCCTCAAAAAAAGAACGGTCGTTCTGACTTTGGAAGAAGTTCCAATACAAGCAGAAAAGCACAGCTCTTTTATCGAATCCGTCAATGCCTTGGCTGCGCACACCGATGTGGTGCTCGTCAATTTTGGTAACCCTTTCAATCTGAGCTATTTTGATTCTACGATGGCGATGCTACAGGTTTTTGAACATAATTTATGGACCGAAGAATATGCCGCAGAAGCTATTTTTGGTGGACGTCCTCTGTCGGGACAATTGCCGCTTGCGATTTCGGATCGCTTGCCATATGGCCATGGATGGACTACGATTAGCAATCGACTGGGCTATGCGCTTCCAGAGGAAGTGGGCATCGCTGCTTATAAATTGGTTGGTATTGATGCCATCGCCCGATCAGCGATTGCCAAAGGGGCGACTCCGGGTTGTCAAGTGATGGTATTGAAAGATGGAAAAATAGTGTATGAGAAAAATTTTGGTTATCAGAGTAAAAAGAAATTAAGGCGTTTACAATCAAAGCATCTTTATGACATTGCTTCGATTACCAAAGTTGCGGGTACTACTATGGCCGCCATGAAAATGTACGAAGGAAAACAGATCAGGATCAGTGACCGTTTGGATAAATATTTGGACGTAGGTTCCAAATCTCCCATTAAGCGATTGACACTAAAGCAATTGATGACCCATACTTCTGGACTACGATCGTACATGCCCATCAATGCTTATGTGATGGCTAGGGATTCGAATAGCCGAGATTGCTCTGAGTATTTTTGTTATGAAAAAAGAGATCCTTATACGATTAAAGTAGCAGATTCTACTTTTATGGATTACCATTATGTGGATACCATTTGGCAAGACGTTTATCAGATCAAACCGCGCCGTCGAAAACGTTTTTTATACAGTGATTTAAATTTTGCTTTGGTTCACAAAATTATTGAAACCAAATCCAAAATGTCTTTGGATGATTATCTAAATCGAAAATTTTATAAGCCACTCAATCTTAGGCGAACGGCCTTCCGGCCTTTAGAGCAATTTGCGGCAAGTGATATCAATCCGACCGCTCACGATACCAAATGGCGGAAGCAGGTCTTACATGGCCATGTCCATGACGAGTCAGCTGCACTTTTGAATGGGGTAGCAGGAAATGCCGGATTGTTTTCTAATGCCAGAGACATGGCGGTACTTTTTCAAATGCTTTTGAATAAAGGAAGTTATGGTGGAAAGGAATACCTATCTTCTAAAACCATCGAATTTTTTACCAAACCGCATACTAGTAGAACGCATCGCGGATTAGGTTTTGATAAGCGGAGCAAAAGTAAATCTCAGGCTTGTTCTCCTAAAGCTTCTGCTCAAACTTTTGGTCACACTGGATTTACGGGAACTTGTGTTTGGGTAGACCCAAAAGAAGATTTGGTTTTTATCTTTTTGGCCAATCGGATCAACGAAAGTACCAAAAACAAAAAACTTTTCCGAGATAAGGTACGCCGTAGAATGCATACGGTTGTATACAAAGCTTTGGATACCTACGATCCTACAAAAGGGCCAGAGCTAAAAGAATCACCAACTATCAAGGAAGGGCCGACTATCCGAGAAGCGAAAGCGGAAATGTAAAGGTCTATCTTATCTCTCCCATTACTGGTTCATCTTTGATTTTTAGGAAATGCTCAATTTCTTGCTCCAAGAATAGTGCAAGTTCTGGAGAAATCAATGGCTCGATCAAGACGCTTGTTTTTCTGTTTTTCAAAACAGCACTCAAGGCATAACAGCGCTGGTCCTGATGCCTTTTCTTTTTACTTTTTCTGATGTATAATTGCTGGATATCCGTTACCGGAAATTTTCTTTTTCCAAAGGCTAAGAAATGCGGCCATCGGCCATAATTAATTTCTAAGAATCGCCTATTGACGATGATCTCTATGGGAGGATTATGCAGCGCAAAAGGGCGATAGGTGAAGTAATAAAAAGCCAGCAAGAAAGTCAGTAAGGCAAAAGGATAAATGAGAATAGATGCTTGGATAAAGATAGAAGTGAATAGTACTATTATTCCTAAAAAGGTAAACTGTTGTTTGGAGAAGCTTTTAGTATCCTTATTTTGGATCCAGTTGTTTTGGCAAAGGATTTGGATCTTTAGGCGATCTTGTTCTTTTTCGATATGGATGCCGGGAGGGAGAGGTGGTTTGAATTTTTGAGAAAGGTTGACTAGAGGTTTTTCTGCGAAAGGTACTTTTTGGCCACAGCGATTGCAATCCATGTGCATGGTCGCAAGGTTGAGTTTTTTTGCAGAAACTAGCGCCTGATAATGGGTACATTCTATTTGCAGATACATCGGGATTTGACTTAAAAAATTCTTTTTCAAAAATACCGGAGACCAAATTTTTTATTTGGATCTCCGGATGTGCATACTGACCTTTTGTTTTTTTGATCTTGAAGCTGTTTAAGAATTGCTGCTTGAAGTGAAAAATAGAGATTTGAAGCAATGTTGATTCTTTTTTTGAGTGCATAGCCGAGCTATGGACGATAAAAAAGAAGAAAAGATTGCTTTAAAAATCATTTTGCAACCAAGTAAGTAGTTTTTAAACAACTTCTTTTATAAGGGGCTTGTTTAATGTTGCATGGGTGTGCTCATGGGATCATAAATGTTGTCAAAAAAACCGGGGGCCGAAAGCAGGCCACTTTGACCCACCGGGATTGGATTTGCAACCAAAAATAAATGATCTTTTGGTCACTCGGGGTTTGGGGTATTAGCGGTTAATGAAGTTCTTTTTTGGAAGAAACCATAGAATATTCAGCTTCCATTCCGGTCACACTAAAAGCATTGGGACTATCAAATTCATTGCTGATGATTCTTCCTTTGTTGTCCACCGGATATACTTCCCAGAGATAGAGGGCGGTGCCCGATGGTTTATTATGATAGGGGATGGCTAGTGGCCAAGTCATCTCCGTACTTTGAGTTTTGACGGTATAGACCTGCGTAACTTCTCGGTCAATGACCTCATCCCAGACCGAATGATGTAGCTTGAAAACATAATAAGCCACCTCCACACCTTCCACTGCCGTCCACTTAAAATTGGGTGCCTGATCGCCTTGCGTATCCCATTCCGAATAATCGGCAGGTGTCAATAATTGACAAGGTTGATAATTTTGAGCTTGGATCGCAATGCTAAATAATACGAATAAGATGGTGAAGATGGACTTTGATACTTTCATTCTGAGGAGTTTGGTGAAGTAATAGAATCTTTGTTTCTAATTGATAGTCACAAGATAGGGGCACTTGCTAGAGATTCAGAGGCACATTGAACGAACGGGAAGGTTGATGTAATGAACGGGCAGGGAGCGGTAAAAATGGAGAAGAATATCGAAAAATGGGAGATTAAAGAATACTAGTCTTTCTTTAATCTCCCATTTTTGTTTAGCTTTTAATGGCCTTTTACGTTATCATCGGTTCCGCGAAGACCAAAATAACATGAGTAAAAATATGAGCAATAAAAGCACTCTCTAATCCTTTTTTCCAATATAGCCAACCAAAAATAAGTCCACCAAGAGAATTGCCAATCAAAAGATAAGCTAGTAATGCTGTCGTTGGACTTTCAACAACTTGGAAGGCAATAGGGAAATGACCAAGTGCAAAAAGGATGGAAGAAATCACGATGCCTATCCAATAGATAGTCGGTTTTAAATCACCAAATATTTTAAAACAAAGCCAAACGATGAAGGTCATAAAACCAAACCTCATTAAGATTTCCTCGGCTATGCCTCCGTATAAAAATCTTGCCGCTAAGGAAGGTTGGAGCGTTTCTCCTAATTCCTTAAATGCGGTAGGTAAAATGGGATTAAATAAAAAGCCAACAAGGCCTAATAAAAGACCAGATAAAACACCTCCTATAATCCCATATTTCAGAATTTCTGAAAGACTGATGGTCTTCTCTTCTATGCCAACTATTTTTTCAATAAGTGGTACGCTTAGCTTTACGGTTTGGTAGAGGAGGGTACCAACAATGATAGCTACCAATAGCATAATGGTCGGATTGAGTAAGAGGAGTAGTTTTATTTGTCCGGGAGAAAATTTAGCGTTTAAATCCGCTTCGATGCCAGAAGGAAGTGGAATTTTCATTGTCAGAAGAGAGGCAACTCCAATCATTCCGAGAAAGGTCAAGATTAGACCTAAAGTCCATTTTTTCTTCTTCATTATTTGTTACTAATTAGCGATTAAATACATTGCTTCTCTATCTGTGAAAGCGAAAGGTATCCTCCAGTTATAGTCGGGTCAAACACTGCAAAAATTCCGCTTTTTTCCTTTTCGAAACCGGCACCGAAGCTCCATCCAAAAGCGTCACCGTTCCTTCTTTATGATAACGTTGAATCTGCGATAAGTTAATCAAGTGAGATTTGTGAGTAGAGAAAAATCCATAAGGTTCAAGCAAGCGGACGAACTCGCCGAGGTTATAAGAACTGACGATGCTTTGTTTGTTTTGAATGTAAATCTTGGTACACCGCTGCAAGCCTTCACAACGGGTGATTTCTCCTGCCGCTACAAATTCCAATCCGTCCATTGTCGGAATACCAATGCGGTTATTACTACTTCCAGGGCTAGAGAGGTTTTGTAATAATTGGCGATTGCGATCAATTTCTTCCTTGGCGGCAATCCGCTGTTTGGCATTATGAACCGCTTTGACTAAGGCGTCCGATTGCAAGGGTTTTAGCAAATAACCAATGGCACAAAACTCTATCGCATCCAAAGCGTAGCTGTCAAACCCTGTTACAAAAATAATTTCAAAATGGAGACTTGGTAATCGGCGAAGCAGATCGAAACCACTTTCTTTGGGCATGGCAACATCGAGAAAAACTAGGTCGGGTTGATGCTGAGTGATGAGTTCGAAACCGCGCTCCGCAGAGTCGCCTACAGCGACTAAGTTGATGGCTGGACAATATTGCTGGATGGCTTCGGATAAGACCATACGGGCAGCTTCTTCGTCGTCGATGAGAATGGCTTTCATAGTTTGGTTTGTATTTCCATGTTCCGCAGGAAAGGAGTAGGAATTGGTTTTTTAGTGTTTTTAGCTGCGGTGCAGTTCGAAGCTGCGCCGCAGGTAATTTTAAGCTAACTCAATTTAATTTTTTTTGAGCTAATAATGCTTATAAAACTGGTTTATTTTAGATTAAATATAAGAGTTGAGAAAGGGAATAAAAAAAGGCGGCAACTTTTACATTGCCGCCCATCCCTAGGTTTTTGAGTTTGTTTTGGTCAAGTTTAGTTGACCGTCAGTTTATATTGGGGAGTGGGGTTTAAGGGGCAGAAATAAATGTATTCTCCTTTTGCGAGTGTTACCTCATTGGTCAAGACCGCTTTCCCTGGCTTTACGATTTCGGTAACGTAAGCCGCTTTGATATGGTGTTCTTGTTCTGGCTTTCCTTCAGGAGCAAGAACAAAACCAACGTCGTGGCCTACGGCATTATTAGCAATTTCAAATTGGTAAGTTCCTGCGCTCAGGGTCAAACTTTTGACCGTAAATTCTCCCGGCGTCTGTTCTAATTTAACGGTTTTGGTAGCCGTTTGAGAAAAGCCAAAATTGATGATTCCAATAAAGGCGATAAGGAGTAGTAGTGCTTTCTTTTGCATGATAATTATTTTTGAGTTTGAGTAAAGTAATTGCTTCTTAAAACGAACACTGCAAAGATGCACTAGAAAGCGGCCATTTTTTTAGTCCTTTATTCCCAAGGATTTAGCAATAATTCCTTTTGGTGAAAAATATTGAATCATGAAATGTCGAACTATGAATTTTGAAGGGCTATCCAGACGAGGAAGGAGTCTTAAATGCTGTTTCTAAAGTCAAGCGGGGAGAGACCTTGGTTTTTTTTGAAAAAACGACTAAAGGTCTGGAGGTCGTTAAAACCTATTTCATAAGCAATATCAGAAATGCTTTTATCGGAGTATTTGAGTAGGCGGCGTGCCTCAAGTAAGAGTCGAGCTTGAATGAATTTTAGGGGAGTGGTATTGCCCAGTTTTTTAAATACGTTGGACAAGGTTTTGGGGGATTTATGGAGGAGGGCGGCATAATCTGCCACGGCATGTTTTTCTTTGAAATGCGTTTCTACTAAGAAATTAAAATCTCTGATGATCTCATTATTTACCTTATCAACTTTGGTGTAATTTTGTTGACGTTTATAAATACGGGTACATAGAATCAAAATTCGCTTGAGCATCATTTGTAGCATTTCCAATTGAAGATTGTCTGCTGATTTCATCTCTAAAACCAACATCTTCCAAGTGGTTTCTAGAATCTCTAATTCTTCTATCGCCGGATGCATAATAGGGGTGTTGCTGGCACCAAAATACAAAATGCCTTTGCAACCGACTTCGCTATCGTGATCCAAGATGCAATAAAAAGGCTTGTTGAAACGAAGGAGTTTTAATTCCTTGATGACGACCGTTTCGATTTTGTGAAACTCCGTCAAGCATAGAATATCATTGGTGTTGAAGGTATGTTCAATAGAATCTATGATCAAGCGATTGTCATCGGAACTAAACCAAATCAGCGATAATTCATTTTGCCTAGCTGCTTTTAGTAGCCGACAATTCTCTGGTGTGATGTTTATCACTTCAAAGTACTCTTCATTTTTCCCTTCAAATTTCATTTTCTTGCGATTAGAGTGATTTGCTTAATCAATTTGGGTGAAAATAAATACAAATGAAAAGGACAGAAGGTTGTGAGATTTCTCCTTTTTTGTAGAAAATAATGAAGTTGTTCAAAAATTGCTGCTTGAAGTGAAAAGGAGGGATTTTAGTTCAGTTCAA
>CAYQRA010000112.1:0-12332 GCA_964419315.1 uncultured Saprospiraceae bacterium
GTTCCGGGGCAAGCGGTAATATCTGCGAGGCTATTAAAACCGGGATCCGCCAGTCCTATTTCGTAAAGTCGATTGAATAAAAGGGGTAAATAGGCTGGACGAATAAAGCGAAGTAAGATTCCTTGATTGACGGTCAAGCGCAGATCATCTGCTGCATATTTTTTGGCAATGCGAGCGAGGGTACGAGCGCTTGGTGCGTCGATATCACCTAGTTGAATTTTTAGTTGCGCTGCAAAAAAACCTTTTTGCTTTTGTTCAAACACATTGGCGAGCAGCCAGTTTTCGTATTGGATTTTATTTAGGGGTTCTTCTTCTTGGACGTTGATGACTTCTGGAATTGAAGAGGGCTCCCAACTTTGATAATCAATTTCTATCGTCTGGGTACTTAGTGATTTTCTTTCTTCTGCAACTAAGTTTAAAAAAGCTTCCAAGCCCATTTTTTTGAGCAAAAATTTCATACGCGCTTTAAAACGTTTTTCTCTTTCGCCATAGCGATCAAAAACTCGAATCGTCGCTTCCATAAAAGGAATAATTTCATTGGCTGGAATAAATTCAAAAGCCGTTTGGGCTACTATCGCTTGTGCGCCAAGCCCGCCTCCGATCACCAATTTGAATCCACGAATGGCTTGACCCTCTATTTTTTTTATGCGAGGAATAAAACCAAAATCATGAAAATAAGTAAAGGCAGAATCTTTATCGCTGGAAGAAAAAGCGGGTTTGATTTTTCTTCCCATATCTTGACAAATGGGGTTGCGGAGAAAATATTCATAGACCGCCTGTACGTATGGCGATACGTCAAACAGTTCATCAGGATCGATGCCCGCATTGGCAGAAGCCGTGAGATTGCGAACGGTATTTCCACAAGCTTCTCTGGCGGTCACTCCTACTTCGCTGAGTTCGGTCCAGATCGCTGGCGAATCCTCTAGTTTGACGTAGTGGTATTGAATATTTTGCCGAGTGGTTAAATGTAGGTTGCCATTGGTAAATTTTTCGGATACATCTGCCAAACGGATCAATTGTTCTGTAGTGATCCGACCAAAGGGAATTTTGGTTCGAAACATGTGTACTCCTAGTTGCCGTTGGCCATAAACGCCACGGGTGAGTCGATAATGTTTAAAGCGATCTTCGTCGTACTTTTTCTGATGAAAAAGATCGATGTTTTTTTTCAGTTCAATAATATCAATTATTGCCGGATCACTTGCATCAGAAAAGTGGGTCTCTTTAGTCATGATCGATTTTTTATTTTGAGTTTTTTTTAAAAAAAATTGTTTGTCTACAGCAATACTTTGGGACATAAAAAAAGCTCTTTCGGTAAGGCTTACCGAAAGAGCTTATAGAAATTTAATTTCTTTTATGCTCAGGTATCAAAGCCAAAGGAGTATTGCAGGCAGCAACAGCAGCAAGGACAACATAGGTGATAAGCAGTTATTTGATACATGGAATAAATTTTAAAGCACTAGTGCTGTTCATTAAATTTCAAAACAGATTTCACAATACAAATTTCATTAAATAAAAAAAGCCTTTCCAGAACAAATTCTGGAAAGGCTTTTCGATGCTTTTTGATCGATAAAATCAATTACATCATGGCATACCAGAATAGTTATTCTTCTCACAACAACAGCAACAACAACACATCATTAGGTGCTGGCTTTTTTTACTGCTATAAGAGATCTGGTTTGACATAAAAATATTGCTTTAATAAAAATTTAGTGTTCAGTAATAAGAACAATACAATATTATCTACAAAGATTTAAAGAAGCAAATCTCTTGATTAACTTTATTAAAATTTCATTTTAACCATACATAAACAACTATAAAACAAGCAACTAGAAAAACAAAAGGAACAACATTCAAACAAACATTCCTATGTTTGTAAATGGTCTTTTTTGTTAAAATATAAGCTAGCGGACAAAAACTAGGCTTTCGGCAGGGATATTGAAGTTGGAAGAGTTAGAATGAAAAACAGGTATATCATAATTTTTGCGGGAGCTTTTTTACTACTTATTGGCCTCATCAGTTGCGCCAAACTACAGGGCTCTACTGAGCTTAATTTTGCAGGCTTAATGGTCAGCAATCAAAACGCCAAAACTAGCGAAGCCCCGGGTTCTTTTGCCTTTTATTCTTTCCTCAAAAATTTATCTGCACCAAGTACGGATTCCTTGCAAAC
This sequence comes from uncultured Saprospiraceae bacterium, assembly GCA_964419315.1. Lineage (GTDB taxonomy): Bacteria > Bacteroidota > Bacteroidia > Chitinophagales > Saprospiraceae > CALLVY01. The sequence goes on from CAYQRA010000112.1 coordinate 2,168, forward strand.
AGCATTGCACGAAGAAGCTAAAAACTTCTTGCCAGATTCTACCTTGCATTCAGGACTTGCGCTTTTTGGGGTGGAGCTGGCCTATACCGATCCCATTCGATTATTGTATTATGAATTTTCTCAGGCAGTTCCGGTAGAGAGTTATGCCTATTTAGCTTCCTTTACCAAAAGCGGGCTTCCCATTGAAGTGCTCTCGCTTAAGGAGGCTAGCTTTAATGGCAATGCTGCGGTAAATATTATTGATGGATCAGTTATCGAATTGGAGTACTATGATGTTTATACCCAAGAAGGTCATCAGGAGGAAGAGTTGGCTTTTGAATATTATCGAATCGAAGCGGATGGTCAATTGAGTCCACTTAGCACGCCTCGTTTTATTAGTGAAGAGCGGGCCTACCTAGAAGCCTCTGCCCGCCTCTTGTCGACAGCAGAACTAAAACGATATGAGACGCGAGAATTGAAATTATTAGAACTAGAATTACTGGCTCAATATGGTCATATTTTCTCCGATCCCAAATGGCAGACTTACTTTGAAAAAACAGATTGGTATCTTCCTCGCGATCAAGATGCCGAAGCACTTCTAAGTGGTTTGGAAAAAGTCAACCTTGAAAAAATCCGTCAACTCCAGATCAATTTTTAGTCTTCCGTTTAAAGTTCTTAATCTTTCCCAATAATTCTTTTTGCAAATCAAAGGCATGTTCCCTTGTCTGTTTTCCATAGCGGTGATCTTCACACACTATATTCTTCCCCATCTCTTCTAATACTGGAATAGCGATTCGACAAGTCGTTTTTTGGCTAGTACTTTGTACCTCTGCCTTCCCTTCTCCATAATGCAAATGGATACAATCCGGACGATCCAAATTCAATTGGTAGACAGATTGATCGGGGCTTTGCAACTGCAAATTTAAATCCGTTGCCATGCGCCTTTTTCGAGTAGGTACCCCATAGCACACTTTTTCTACTTCCACTTCTACCTCTTGCGTGTCTACCTTAAGTTTCAAAATAACAACTGGCTCATAGGTGAAAAAATTATCTACCTTTTCAGCTAAGACCAAACCAACCGGATCGCTATCTGGTGGCAATAAATCTTGGTAAAACCGATCAATGACTGCGGAACAAGCATGACGAAAATCTGGCACCTTGGCATCTCCATCATCTTGCATGATACAAAGCCCCAGATAAGCTTGATAAGAGGGTCCTCCGGTAATGTCTTGAAAAAGTCGACAACTATCCTCTGGCAAATTATTTTGCCGATTAAAAGCCTTGCAATCTTCTAAAGCTGCAAATAAAGGAGGTTCCTCCGCCAAGTACCAGGCCTTACCATCGAAGGCCATTATTTCTGTACATTCTTCTTTGCGATGGCCTAGGTTTTCATTGAAGATTTCGCAGGCATTTTGCTGCTGAAAAACATTGGAACTTTCTTGGCTAGCAAAACAAACACAGCCATTATACTCATCACTCAAATGAAAGACGGCATGAGCCGTTTCGTGGATCGCAGTTCCCCAATGATAGCTTTCAGAGGTAAAGACATTTTGTGCTAAAAATTGAATATTAGAATTGAGGTAAGCACCATCGCTATAAGCTTCGCGGTGCAATAAACCAAAAGCGTCGATCCCCAAGATCATACTGTCTTTCATAAATGCTGGATAGCGATCTTCGTTAAAAGGATCTTGAGATAAAGCCAAACCATCCGTCTCTTGTTGGGTATAAAAAAAGCTCCACCGTTTTTTGTGGTTTTTGATTTTATTATTGGAGTGATAGCCTTGAAAAATCAAAGCTTCGGTATCGGAGAGGAAGGCGGACCAATTTTGATGATAGTCCGTATCGGGAAAAAAGCAGAGGTTAATGGATTGATCCAATACATTTCTATTGGTCGCATACAGGAGGATCTTATCCTTGGGCCAAGGCGAATCGCCTGCATCAAACAAAGCCATTTCTCGCGTAACGCTTCCATCGACCGAAAAGAGACTGAAGATGTACTCTATATTAGAATGCGCCACAAAACCGGAAGGATAGGAAAATTGATGATTGATCGTTTGTTGTGGGAGATCTGGTTCAAAAGAATCCACGGTTCCCCATATTCCATTTTCTCGTTTTCTTTTGGAAGGTAAACCCAATTCGTTTTCGAATAATTCGTATTCGTAGATGGCCAATTCTACTCGTCTGATTTTGTTAGGATCACTGGCTTTGACAGAAAAAACGATCGCTTGCTGATTTCCAGGATGTAGTGGACGGTGTATCCATTCTTGGAAAACGGCATTCCCTATCGGTAAATCTTCGACTTGATCCACTTCATCGGGCACCTCTCCTGGGGCAGTTATCCGAGGTGGACAGGCGGTGAGTAATAGAAAAAGTGGAAGAAGTCGGACTATCAATAATTTCATGGCAACTCTATTTTGGAGCAAGTGAGGCATGTGCGGGGCTTTGATCTTGGGTTCTTTGACTTTTTGTGGAGGTCTTATCTTAATGGGAACTCTATTAAATCTTCGAGTGTAGACAATCTTCGATATCGCATTCTTGGCAATCAAAACTAGTAAGGTATGCTAGACAAATGCCCTTTTCACCATAAGCTCTAACATTCATGCAGTAAGAAAAAGGATGAGGCGTCGAATAATAATGAATCGTTTTTCCCGAAGGTTCTTGTTCCGAATAGTTGGGCAAAAAATACATCGGTAAAAACAAGCCCGTAATTCCCAAAACCATCGGTAACAGAATCACCCCACTAATTTTCAAACAAGAAGGATTTTTATCCTCTTGAAACCACAGGTATCCGCCTATGATAAGGCTTAGGTTTAAAATTACAAAAATTGGCTTCGCCAAACGGGGAATAATCCCTTCTAATCCATTTTGGAATAAAAAAAGTAGACATAAAATAGGAACTAGGAAAAGTAAATAGACCGAAAGTCTGGAGGCTTGTTTATCTATGGCTGGATTGGAGTCTGTCATGATCGCAGAACATTGAATAAAGACTTGATTTTCCTGATTTACTTCGACCGAATGGCTTCTACCGGATCCATCGAAGCAGCTTGGTAAGCAGGAATCACACCGGATAAAATACCGATACTAACCGACCAAATAACGCCCACCATAATATTAGAAAAGGAGAGAAACATTTCAAAGCCTAATACACTGGTCAATATTTTGACGATGATTTGTACCAAGGCTAGTCCTATGAAACCTCCGATGATACAGAGGATGATCGATTCTATTAAAAATTCTAAAAGGATAATGTGCTTTTTGGCGCCTAGTGCTTTTTTGATTCCGATGATATTGGTGCGTTCTTTTACCGAAACAAACATAATATTGGCGACACTAAATACACCGATGAGAATAGCAAATAGTCCGATAATCAATCCAACCCAACCTAGCACATCGAAAAGGCTATCCAAGATACTCGTTAGGAGGGACAAATTATTCATCGCAAAATTATTGTCTTCGGTCGGTTTGAGGCGACGGTGCGCGCGCATGGTACCGACGATGTCATCCTTTATTTGATCGAGTGTAATCCCTTCTCCAGCTTTTACCGATAATAGGGAATTGCCAAAAGCATTATTGTTTTTAAGATTAGCCATTGTTTTGGCCAGCTCATAAGGCGTAAATACTACCTCATCAAAATCCATGATACTCACCAAATCTTCTCCAGCGGGTTCGAGTACGCCGACTACTTCCAGTGTCCGCCCCATCACTTTTATTTTCTTTCCAATGGGTTCTATTGCTCCAAAAAGCTGCTCCGCCAAAGTATTTCCGAGGATGCACTTGCTACTGCCATATTGGTATTCGGCAGGAGAAAAATAACGGCCTTTGCTATATTCGAGATTAAACATGTCTCCATATTCGTAGGTCGCGCCAAGGATTACTGCATTTTCTACATTATTGGATCTGTATTTTAGGGTTTTCAAACCCAAAACCACATGATAGGACACCAAGTCTGCGTAACGCATTCCCTTTACCAAAGCTTTGTAATCTTTGTAGTCCGGATTGGGATGCCGCATCCATTTCCAATAATTTTGACCGGGATCTTCCGCCCAGGAAAATTTGGTTACATAAACAACATCATCTCCTAGTTTCTCAAAACTACCTCGTACATTATCCTCCAAAGAGTCTACTGCAGATTGAACACCGATGATGCAAAAAATACCAATGGTCACTCCCAACAAAGAAAGGAAGCTCCGCAACTTATTGGAAACAAGTTGGTGAAGGGCTTGATTGACGCTTTCTGTTAGGATTTTGAGTAAAACCATTTTTTGATATAAATGATGCAAATAGATCCCATGATTGGGACTGTGGTTCCCGAAGCTACGACATTTAACTTTATTCCTTAGGGAGCTTTAGATAAAAAGGTGTTTTTTATCTGCAAAACGCTGTATCTAAAGAACTTCAAATAACTTCCTCTTCCTGCTAATCTAGCCCGCAGTTCAGAGTTGTACGCTGGAGAAAGCATGCTTTTGCCCTCTAAAAATACGCCCAAAAATCTGGGCTTGGATATCCACCTCTGAATTTGTATCTTTGCGAGTCTTTTTACAAAAGTTGCCAAAATATTAGGATTCTATTTTTGAATTACCGATTAGAGCGCTGCTAAAAAATTATACCTATATATGAGAACAAAGTTGTCTCAATTCAATTTCGAATTACCGGAGAAGTTAATTGCCAAATACCCTTCTGATCAAAGGGATGAGTCTCGCTTGATGATTGTTCATAGAGATACTGGTAAAATAGAACACAAAATCTTTAAAGATATTCTTGACATCTTTGAGGAAGGAGATACGATGATATTCAATAATACCAAAGTTTTTCCTGCTCGTCTTTATGGACGCAAAGAGAAAACGGGAGCAAGTATTGAGGTTTTCTTACTTCGAGAACTCAACTCTGAAGCTAGATTATGGGATGTATTGGTAGATCCTGCTAGAAAAATCCGGGTTGGTAATAAATTATACTTTAGTGATGAAGGGGAAACGGATCGCTTGGTAGCGGAGGTAGTGGATAATACGACTTCTAGAGGACGTACTATTCGCTTTTTGTATGAAGGAACGGATGAAGAATTTCACGGAGAGTTGAATACTCTTGGAAATACTCCTCTTCCAAAGTATATCAATCGAGAAGTAGAGCCCATTGATAAAGAACGCTACCAGACGGTTTATGCCAAAGAAATGGGAGCGGTAGCTGCGCCAACTGCTGGGCTTCACTTTAGCCTTGAGCTATTGAAACGCTTGGAATTAAAAGGAATGGACGCCGCAGAATTGACTTTACATGTTGGTTTGGGTACTTTTAGAAGTATTGATGTAGAAGATTTGTCGAAGCACAAAATGGATGCAGAATATTTCCGCGTGACTCAGGATATCGTCAATAAGGTCAATCGTGCTAAAAAAGAGAACAAACGTATTTGTGCAGTAGGAACGACCTCTATGCGGGCCATTGAATCGGCCATCTCAGCAGAAGGTAACCTCAAAGTAGCAGAAGGATGGACTAATAAATTCATTTATCCTCCTTTCCAATTCCACATTGCCAATTCGATGATTACTAACTTCCACTTGCCAAAATCAAGCTTGATGATCATGGTTTCTGCCTTTGGCGGCCAAGACTTGATCAAAGAAGCTTACCAGCAGGCGATCAAAGAAAAGTATAAATTCTTTAGTTATGGAGATGCGATGTTAATTCTCTAGGACTTTTTGCTGGAATTATTTATTTTTCAAAATAAAATCTTAAAAAAAGCGTATCATCATTGGTGCGCTTTTTTTATTGGTACTCTGACATCCGACACCGGAGGCAGGTTCATAAACGGAGGGAACTAAACCCCGTGTATGACTCGACCATGGGATTTGTGTCCACGAATGTTTTTATTTTTAGTTTACTTACTTATGCGATTTCTATTATGGATGGCTCTTCTATTGGCCTTTTGCTCCGCAAAAGCCAAATCAACAGATACTTTGTGGCTTTCCCTGCCTTTCTATTCTGAAACCATTAGCCTTCCCTACACCAGAGCGGCAATTCCTACACTCGCTGGAGCAGTGGAAGCAAACAACTTGGTTCGTTGGTATGAACAATTAAAGACCGATTGGTCCTACAACCTATTATTACAGAACATACTAGTCCAAAAGGAGAAATGGCAGTTGAACGATTGGCTTTACTATGAATTGATTTGGCAAACGACCAAACAACTAACGAGAGAAAATCCACTACAAGAACGAGTGATTAGCTGGTTTTTACTCAGTGAATCTGGCTATGACACGCGCATCACTTTCCGAGATCAACAGATATTCCTATACGCCTATACCGAGGAAGGCCTCTTTGACACCCCAATGATCGAACTAGCAGGTCGAAAGTTTGTCAATCTAAGTAGCATCCATGAAGGAATGAAAAATCCGACAGGAGCACTTCAAGTATTGCCATTCAAGGCAGCTCCTTACGGAAAAGCTTTTTCTTTTTCCTTACAACCTTGGCCCCTCTTGTCTCCCAAGCCACTTCAGCAGTCGATTAGCTTTTCTTGGCAGGAAGAAAAATACCATTTGTCTTTGATGGTAGATCAAACCGTGGCGAAGATCATGCAGGACTACCCTATTTTTGCAGAGCATCAATACCTAGAGATTCCGTTCTCTCCTACCCTTGCCAACACGCTCTTGCCTCAATTTGCAGAGATTTTAAAAGATAAAACAGAAAAAGAAGCATTAGAAATTTTAGTCTCCTTTACCCGTACCGCCTTTGACTATAAAGACGATCGAGAGCATTTTGGTCAAAACAAACCGATGATCGCTGATGAATTATTTCACTATTCCTTTTCGGATTGTGAAGACCGATCTGCATTATTTTACAATTTGGTACGAAGTTTATTGGATTTACCAATGATAATCATAGCTTACCCCAATCACTTGACTATTGGAGTTGCTTTGGAGCAAAAAATTGGTCCGTCGATTCAATATGCAGGAAAAGCATATTATATCTGTGATCCCACCGGACCAGCTAATTCAACACGAATTGGAGACGTTCCGGAAGGTTATGAGCAGACTTCTTTTGAAATATTAGGTCAACATCGGTAATTTTTCAAAATCTTTAAGAGAGATCGAGAAACTCATAACTAAAAAAACCAAGGTATAATCAACTGACAATCAAAATATTAAACGATCAATAGAACTTAATCTGAAAGTAATTGTATTAGTCCTAGAGAAAAGTAAATTTTATTTTGATAGTCCACATAAAATAGGTATTGTATCTACAGAATAAGTTTATTACTTTTGTTGAAATTTTAGAAACATTTTTATTGAAAAGGAAATATTTTCCAAACAAAAAGTGTTTTAAAATTTGATTTTTTACTTTTTAATTTTATCAAAATATGTATTGGACATTAGAATTAGCCTATCACCTAGAAGAAGCTCCTTGGCCCGCCACGAGAGATGATCTAGTTGATTATGCGATCCGCTCAGGAGCTCCATTGGAGGTTATTGAAAACCTTCAGCAAATGGAAGATGAGGGGGAAATTTATGAAAGCATGGAAGACATCTGGCCGGACTATCCGAGAAAGGATGACTTCTTGTTTAATGAAGACGAGTATTAAGATTTTTTATAAGCCGGAGTACACTGTAAAGTAATCCTCTCTCATTTTATGAATATGCCTTTTGTCCCTACTCTTCCTGCTACCCGTCCGCTTTGCGGTCTGCCGGCAGGCAATTAGGAGCAAAATTCATTACTCAAAAATAACAACTACTTAATTTACAAGGTACCGAGAATTTTTTCTTAATGGCACAAAGAGAGTTTGGTAATGATTTACCAAACTCTCTTTTTTATGTTAGAACATGTTTAAAATTTAACCATTTGATTTTGTCGAGTCCCTCGCTATCCTTCGATTCAAAAACACCTGTCTAGCGAGTCAGGTAGATCAGATAAATCAGACGGACTCCTTCTGCGAAGGCATGGGAATGACCAATAAGAGCAGTCCTTTTCATCCAAAAAAAAGAAGATCCGCGTCGAGACCGTCGAATAAAATACAATCCCTGCTCCATTTTATAGAACTTGCCTCCCTTATTCGCATTTATCATTAGCCGATATTTCTCCACACTTCTATCGAGTCCTTTACGGTCCCAAAAAACGGCTTTCTTTTAGCGGCAAGCTTAGAAATAGAGGCTCAAAAACCCAAAAATCAACGTCACAGATTAAACACATTTCTTTCTCAACCTTCTTCGCAAAACATATTAACCTAGCGTTATACTTTCCTTCCTTCTCCAAAACCACATTTTCACCACTAAACTGGCCTTATGAAAAAAGCCATAAAACACTCGTTTACAAGCCTAAACACAATCAAAAATTATCAAATATAAAAAACTTAATTAAACAAGACTTTTACACAGTAACAAAAACAGGCTCCTTTCGTACAATATATAGCTTATAATGTGACATTAAAAAATAAAAAATCCATCTTTTTTTCACTAATTTTGAGATACATCTAATATCAGGAATCCGATCTATGAAAAATTTGATTGAAATATCTAAGATTGTTACGAAGAAGAAGGTTCGAAAGATCGAAATCTTTGACGACCACTCTTTAAAACATAAGAATAGTAAGTTTAATGAATTTTATGAAGCCTTGATGGCTGGCAAATTCAAGAACGACCGTGATGCTTCTAGTTTTCTATATTCTTGCAGCCCGACAGATGATAAATACCGACAGTTGAAATCTCGTTTCCGAAAACGTTTACTCAATACGCTTTTCTTCCTTGACGTCAACCTCCCTTCTACTTCTAATTATGACCGAGCTTATTACTCCGTCAATAAAGACTGGACGCTGGTAAAAATATTAATGTCGAATAATGCCAACCACACCGCAGCAGCATTGGCCCGACAAATACTGACGACTGCCCTGAAATTTAAATTTGCAGACGTGATCGTCAATTGCTCCAGAATATTGAGAAGATATGCAGCAAGCATTGATGATGAAAAAAATTACGAGACCTACGATCAGTATTCTAAGCAATATCAAAATGTATTGGATGCAGAGATTCGATCGGAAGAGTTGTATCAGCGCGTGGTGATGAACTACCACAAGTCTTCCAATAAAAACGGAGATTTGCGCGAGCGAATCGATACTTATTGTGATGCCTTAGTAGGTTTATCAGAGATCTATGACTCCCCGGTGGTCATCTATAATATGTATCTCGTTTGGACTTATCGCTATGAAATGCTGCATGACTTTCCATCTATGTTAGAAGTTTGTAGCAAAGCAGAAAACTACATCAAGGAAAAACCGCAATATTATCAAGACGATAAATTGGCGACCTTCCAGATGAAAAAGATGTCGGCTTTTCTCCACCTAAGAGACTGGAAAAACGGAAAGACCAATGCTGAAAAATGTCTACAGTCTTTCCCTGAGGGTAGCGAAACCTGGTTTGTCTTCATGGAATACTACCTACTTTTGGCTATTCATACCGACAATTATATCAATGCGCTTGCCATTTATAAAAAAGCATCTTCCCATAGCAAATTCAAAAAGCTACCGGCTGATACCAAAGAAAAATGGAAGATATACGATATGTACCTCAACTATATTATCGAAAGTCTAGGCGAATCCAATCCAGTATTGACGACCCAAAAAAGAAAAACCTTCCGAGTTTCTCGCTTCCTCAATGATCCTATCCTCTATCCAAAAGACCAAAGAATTTATACGGTACATATGGTGGTCGCACAAATTTTATTTTTCATTGAGAAAAAAGGATACAGTGCGATTACAGAACGGATTGATCGCTTAAAGAGCTATGCCAATCGTCAGCTCAAAAAAGAAGATTATCATCGCTTGATCCAGTTTATTCGCTTATTACAACAATTGGCCAAAGCCGATTATCAAGTGGAACAACTGAGTAATTCTGAAAAATACTATAATCGATTGATAGAAACACCTTTTTTCTATCGTGGCCTCAAGGCAGAATTGGAGATCATTCCTTACGAAAAGCTGTGGAATTTGATCCTTAGTCGACTCAAAGCCTAGGATACTCTAAAGTGCCTAAAAAAACCTTTCTAGATAAATGCTGGAAAGGTTTTTTCTTTTTCAAAGAGTCTTAATACCTTAGCAGATCGTAAGTAATGAGTGGTTGACAAACCCGCTCTTTTTCGAACAAGCATACTCCTACAACTTTGAATAAGATCATCATCGCTATTGACGGTTTTTCCTCTTGTGGAAAAAGTACTT